>NZ_JBHVJT010000042.1:0-39802 GCF_042798815.1 Kitasatospora sp. NPDC057738
TCACCCCCCCACCAACCCCCCCCCCATCCCCCCCCGGGCGGGGCCGCCGGTCCGTCGTTCACGCCGTTCCCGTCCGACACCGTTCCCGTCCGACACGCCGACGGCCCGCCCGCTCACTCGGAGCGGACGGGCCGTCGGCGCGTCGGACGGGGCGGACGGGCCCCGGTCAGCCGACGTGCACGCGCGGGCGGCGCGAGCGGTCCGGTTCGGCCTCGCGCAGCACCTCGCGGGTGACCGGCGCGACCTCGCCCTGCCCGAACAGGAAGAACCGCAGGAACTGGGCGAAGGGGCTGCCCTCGGTCCACTCGAAGTAGAGGTGCGGCTGCTGCCCGGTGCGGTCCCGGATGTTCAGCGCCAGCGCGGCGAGCGCGTTCGGGATGCTGGAGCTCTCCAGGGTGAGCACCCGGTAGCGGCCGTGCAGCACCTCTCCGCGCACGGTGAGCTCGGCCTCGAAGTCGGAGGCGTCGCGGACGGTCACCTCGACGAAGACCAGGTCGTCCTCGCCGGGGATGTCGTTGTCGGCGCGGATCTGGCGGATCTTGTCGCGGTACTCGGCGACGTCGCGGTGGCTCGGCTCGTTGGCGATCAGTCGCAGCGGGCGGTGCGCGTAGTCCCTGATGAAACGTTCCGCCACATCGTCCATGGCCACATTGGTGACACGCAGCTCGAAGGCGCGGCGCAGCCGGGAGAGCAGCGAGACCAGGATGATCCCGGCGATGAAGCAGGCACCGATCTTCAGACCGTCCGGCCGCTCCAGCACGTTCAGCACGGTGGTGTAGAGGAAGATCGCCGAGATGACCGCGAACGCGACGGTCCAGCCGCGCTCGCGCTTGCGGTAGGCGGCGATGGTCACCGCGATGGCGGCGGAGCTGATCAGCACCAGCACGCCGGTCGCGTACGCGCCGCCCTGGGCGTCCACGTTCGCGTCGAAGATCCAGGTGACCAGGAAGCCGATCAGGGTCAGCACGATCACCATCGGCCGCACCGCGCGCGCCCAGTGCGGGGCCATGCCGTAGCGCGGCAGGTAGCGGGGCAGCAGGTTGAGCATGCCCGCCATGGCGGAGGCGCCGGCGAACCAGAGGATCGCGATGGTGGAGAGGTCGTAGACGCTGCCGAAGGCGCCGCCCAGGTACTCGTGCGCCAGGAACGCCAGGGCACGGCCGTTGGCGTCGCCGCCGGGCTTGAACTGGTCGGCCGGGATGAGCAGCGTGGTGATGAAGCTGGTGGCGATCAGGAAGCAGCTCATGATCACGGCGGAGGTGGTCAGCAGCTTGCGGGTGCCGCGGATCCGGCCCGCCGGGTCGGCCTCGGTGTCGGTCGGGTCACCCTTGATGTGCGGCATCACGGCGACACCGGTCTCGAAGCCGGACAGGCCGAGCGCCAGCTTCGGGAAGGTCACCAGGGCCACGCCGACCATGACGATCGGGTTGCCGTGCTGGAGGGTCAGCGCGTGCGACCAGTCGGTGACCACATGCGGCGCCTCGATGATCTTCCAGAGGCCGACGGCCACCACGACCACGTTCAGCACCAGGTAGGTCCCGACCAGGAACACCGCCAGGCCGATCGCCTCGCTGAAGCCCTTGAGGAAGACCGCGCCGAGCAGCGCCACCAGGACCAGCGTGATCACCACCTGCTTGCCGCCGAGGAAGCCGGTCAGGTGCGGGTTCTCCACCAGGTGCGCGCTCGCGTCGGCGGCGGACAGGGTGATGGTGATCAGGAAGTCCGTGGCCGCGAAGCCGAGCAGCGCGAGGACGAACAGCTTGCCCTTCCAGAACGACAGCAGCCGCTCCAGCATCGCGATCGAACCCTCGCCGTGCGGGCTCTCCTTGGCCACCCGCCGGTAGACCGGCAGCGCGCCCAGCAGGGTGACCACCACCAGCACGATGGTGGCGATCGGCGACAGCACGCCCGCGGCGAGGGCCGCGATGCCCGGCTGGTAGCCGAGCGTCGAGAAGTAGTCCAGGCCGGTCAGGCACATCACCCGCCACCAGCGCTGGCCGGCCTGCGCACCGTGCCCGGCGGAGTCCCCCGCCGCCGGGCCCTCGGGCGACGCCTCCGGGCCGCCCTCCGCCGCGGTCGGCTGCGCGGGCTTCTCCGCGGTCACGTCCTCCAGCAGCCAGCTGCGGAGGCGTATTCGCGCCGACGGCGCGTCCGTCTCCGCCGTCCCCGTCGTACCCGACGAAACCACCTTGCACCTCTTGTTTAAAGACCCCGTAAAACGCCGTCGGGCGACGGCCGTGCGAAACGCTATGCGACGGCCGTTAAGGATCCGTCATCGGGCCGCGTTAAGAAAACGTCATTACGGCGCAGGTCGGCGCGGGTGGCCGGGGTGGCACGGGGTGGCACGGTGCGACCGGACGGGTGCCGGGGAGGAAATGACCCCGAACCGTTCCGCCGGTTCGGGGTCATTTCGGGGGTCAAGTCCGGCGTCCCCTTCCTCGGGGGGGGGAGCCCCGGGTCAGGCCCGGTAGCCGAGGACGGTCATCATGCCCGTCTCCGCGTGGTAGACGTTGTGGCAGTGCACCATCCACAGCCCCGGGTTGTCCGCGTCGAAGTCGACGGCCAGGGTCGCGCCCGGCAGCACGACCGCGGTGTCCTTGCGCGGACCGTCGCCGGGCAGCGCGAAGCTGTGGCCGTGCAGGTGGACGGGGTGCCACATGGTGGTGCTGTTGCGGAACTCCAGCCGCACCCGCTCGCCCGCCGCCACCGGGTGGCGCTGCGCCGGGTCGTACCTGCGGCCGTTGAACGCCCAGTCGGCCTTCGCCATCCCCCCGGTGAGCTCCAGCTTCACCGTGCGGTCCGGCGCCCTGGCGGGCAGCCGCACGCCCGGGGCCGCCCTGAGCTGCCCGGCGGTGACCAGCCGGCCGTCCAGCTCGGCCGGGCGGACGGCGGCCCCGGGGGCGGCACCGCCGCCGGTGCGCAGCACGGCCAGGGCGGTGGCGTTCTTGCCCTCGGCCAGCGCGGTCAGCGGGAAGACGCCGTCCCCGGCGGTGACCAGCACGTCGTAGCGCTCGCCCATGCCGAGCAGCAGCGCCTGGGTGGTGGCCGGTTCGACCGGGAAGCCGTCGGTGTGGGTGACGGTCAGCTCGTGGCCGCCGAGGGCGACCCGGTAGGCGGTGTCGCCGCCCGCGTTGATCAGGCGGATCCGGATCCGGTCGCCGGGTTTGGCGGCGAAGGTCTCGGGCGCGGTCGCGAGCCTTCCGTTGACCAGGTGGAACGGGTACGCGACATCGCCGGCGTCACCGCCCAGCAGCGGGCTCCGGGCGCCCATCAGCATCCGGCCGGGGGCCGCACCGCTCGGGGCGCCTCCCGTCCCGGGTGTCCCGGGCGTCCCCGGCGTCCCCGGCATGTCGCGGCCCGGCATCCCCGACATTCCCGGCATACCCGTCATGTCGTGTCCGGAGCCGCCCGGGTGGTCCGTCCCTCCCATGCCCTTGGCGAGTTCGGCGAGGACGGCGTCCGGGGTGCTGCCGTCGACGCCGTCCACCCAGTCGTCCAGGACGACGACCCACTCCTTGTCGTAGGCCAGCGGCTCCCTGGGGTCCTCGACGATCAGCGGCGCGTACAGGCCGCGGTCCTGCTGGACGCCGGAGTGCGGGTGGAACCAGTACGTGCCCGGGTGGGAGAGCGCGAAGCGGTACTCGAACGAGCCGCCGGGCCTGATGTCGGCCTGGGTCACACCCGGCACGCCGTCCATGTCGTTGCGCAGCGCGAGGCCGTGCCAGTGCAGCGAGGTGGACTGCGGCAGGTGGTTGGCCAGGGTGACGGCGAGGGTGTCGCCGAGGGTGGCGCGCACCTCCTGGCCGGGCAGCCGGTCACCGTACGCCCAGCTGCGGACGGTGCGGCCGCCGAGGTCGAGGGTGGCCTCGGTGGCGGTGAGCGCGATCCTGCGCTCCGGGCCGGGGTTGCGCGCGGCCTCGGCCGCGGCGACCTCGGGGCCGTTCGGGGCGAGGTAGCCGGCCGGGGTGGCGGACGGGCCGGCCGAGCCGCTCGGGCCGGTCGCTCCGGTCGCTCCGGTGGTGGAGCCGTGGTTCATGGACGCGTGGTCCATGCCCTGCATGGAGTCGGAGGAGCAGGCGGCGAGCAGGCCGGTCCCGGCGGCGGCGAGCGCGGCGCCGAGGACGGTACGACGGGTGGGTGTGCGCATGGCGGAGTGCACCTCGTGCGGTGGGTGGGTGTGTACAGGGCGTCGCGTCGGCCGTTCCGTGCGCGGGCGCTGCGGGGCGCGAGCGGGCACATGGAGGTGCGCGCGGGCGCTCCCGAGCGGGCGCGGGCACGGGACGGCGGGCGCGCGCCTACTGACGCAGCACCGAAAGCCGGGTGAGGAGGATCCGCCCGCCCCCGGGCGGGGGCAGCGCGCGGAGGGCCCGCAGCAGCCGGGCCCGTACCTCGGCGGCGGCATCGCCGCTGCGGCGCAGCAGCGGGCCGGTGAGGAGCAGCACCAGGGTCCAGCCGGCCAGGACGGCGAGGCAGACCGCCATCGGGTCCATGCCGCCGGGGGCGGCGGGGTCGAGGGTGCCGACGGCGGAGGCGGCGGCGTGGACGGGTTCGGCGGCCGGGCTGTGGTGGACGGCGCCCGACTGGTGCATCGCGGAGGCGTGCATCCCCGGGCCGTCGTGCCCGACGGACCCGCCGTGCCCGCCGCCCGGATGGCCGAGCGTGTGCATGGTCACGACGCCGAGCAGCAGCGCGGCGAGCAGCAGCAGGCGCAGGGCCCACGGCACCGGCGGACCGAACGGCCGCAACCGCGCCATCCTCCGCCTCCCGTCCCCGACGCCCGCCAGATGTACCCCCGCAGGGTATCCCGACCTTACGCCGTCGGCCGGGCCAGGCCGCGCCGGACCGGGCCGCGACGCCCGCCCTCCTGTTCACTCCGTGGCGTGCGGGCCCGCACCCAGCACCGCCGCCGCCACGTGCTCGCGGAACCAGCGGTGGCCCGGATCGGCCGCGTTGCGCGGGTGCCAGGCCATCCCCAGCTCCAGCGGGGCGAGTTCGAGCGGGATCGGGAAGGTGCGCAGGCCCAGTGCGGCGATGGTGTCCGACAGCCAGTCCGCCGGGACGAGGGTGATCAGGTCGCTGTCCCGGGCCAGCAGCATCGCACCGGTGTGGCTCGGCACGACGACCGCCACCCTGCGCTTCAGCCCGAGCGCGGCCAGCGCGGTGTCGATCGGGCCGAGGCGCTTGCCGCGCCGGGAGACGCCGATGTGGTCGGCGGCGGCGAAGCGACGGGCGGTGATCCGGCGGGCGTCGAACAGCGGGTGGCCGCCGCGGGCGAGACCGACCAGCGGGACGCTCATCAGCCGACGGGTGCGGACCTCGGGGTCCAGGTGGCCGAGCACGCCGAGCTCGACGTCCACCAGGCCCTGCCGCAGCGCCGGGCCGCCCTCCAGGGTCTCCGGCAGGAACACCACGTCCACCCGCGGCGCCTCGGCCCGCATCCGCTCGGCGAGCGCGCCGGCCGTCCGCACCAGCATCAGCTCACCGGCCTGCACCGTGAAGGTGCGGTCGAGGTGCACGGGGTCGAACCCGGCGCCGGGGCGCAGCACGCTGTCGCAGCCGCGCAGCAACGCGCCCACCTCCTCCCGCAGTTCGAGCGCCCGCGGGGTCGGGACGAGTCCCTGCCCGGCGCGCACCAGCAGCGGGTCCTCGACGGCGCGGCGGAGCCGGGCCAGCATCCGGCTGACCGCCGCCGGCGAGGTGCCGAGCCGCTCGGCCGCACGGGTCACGCTGTTCTCCTGGAGCAGGGCGTCCAGGGCCCGCAGCAGGTTGAGGTCCATCGATCACACGCTCCTGAGCTGTGTCTTTGCGTTTCGCGCAACTATCCGATGCCGATCCTTGCATTGTTCCCACCGGCACCGGGCCCCGAAGGTGGAGGTGACAGGTGATCACCTGTCACTCCTCGACCGCCCCTCGGAGCCCTCGTGTCCCAGCCCTCCCGCACCGCCCGCGCCTCCCGTGCCGCCCGCGCCGGCGACGTCCTCGCCGTCGTCAGCCAGAGCGGCCCGACCGTCTCGTTCTTCGACGCCGCCACCGACCGGCACCTCGACACCCTCCAAGTCCTCGCCGAGCCGCACGAGTTGTGCTTCGACCCGACCCAGCGGCTGCTCTGGTGCAGCAGCGCGTACCACTCGGGCTACTACCACGCCAACAGCGGCCGCCGCACCGAGCTGACCGTCATCGACGCCGACACCCGCCGGATCGTCGAGGTGATCGACCTCGCCCCCGAGCACGGCCCGCACGGGCTGGCACTGGACACCGCCCGGGGCCGCCTCTACGTCAGCGTGGAGGGCGGCGAGGACCGCCCCGGCGGCGTCGTGGTCATCGACACCGCGACCCGTCGCCCGCTCGGCCGGATCGACACCGACGCCCCCGGCCCGCACTGGTTCGCCGTCTCCCCGGACGGTCGGACCGGCTTCGCCACCAACAAGGAGGCGCCCTTCGTCTCGGTGGTGGACCTCGAACGGGGCACGCTGACCGCCAAGGTGGAGGTTCCCGGCAGCGAGGGCCTGGCCGTCTCCCCCGACGGCACCCGGGTCTACGCCGCCGGCCCGTACTTCTCAACCTCCGCCGCCCCCGCCACGACGCCGGGCATCCGCGTCATCGACGTCCCGACCGCGACCGTCACGGACGTCCTCCCGACGGACTTCCCGGCCCTGCCGGTCCACCTCACCTCGACCGGCCTGCTCCTGGCCGGCGAAGTCCGGTCGGCCCCCGCCCCCGGCTCCGCCCTGGGGCGCCAACTCCCGGGCCGCCTCACCGTGTTCGCCGCCGACGACCACCGCCGCCTCGGCTCCGTCGAGGTGGGCCTCTTCCCCCTCACCATCACCTCCTCCCCGGACGGCGGCCTCGCCTACGTCGCCGGCGTCGTCTCCTCCACCGTCGACGTCATCGACCTGGCCACTCTCACCCCCGTCTCCCGCCTGACCGTCCCCAAGCTCGCCGACCCGGGCGCCCACGGCCTGGCCTACCTCCCCCGCGCCGAGTGAGCCTCCGAGCGGCCGGGAGGTGACCGCCGGGATGCGGCCGCCGGGCAGCCGCCGTCCGGTCGAGGTGGACCGGCGGCCGCCCGGCGGCCGCGCCGCGTCATGATTCCGGTGACCGGTTCACCACCGGCGACCCCTTGGACGACACCCCTGGAGGGAAGACCGATGCGCTTTCGCAGCCTCGGACCTGACGGACGGTCCGCCAGTGCGCTCTGTCTCGGCACGATGACCTTCGGCACGACCGTCGACGAACGGACCGCGACGGCGATCCTCGACCGGTTCACCGAAGCCGGCGGAACGTTCATCGACACCTCGAACAACTACGCCTTCTGGGCGCCCGGCGCGAACGGCTACGAGAGCGAGGAACTGCTCGGCCGCTGGCTGGCCCGGCGCGGCAACCGCGACGACCTGGTGCTCGCCACCAAGGCCGGCGCCCGCCCGGTGCCCGGGCTGCCCTTCCCCGAACACGTCGAGGGCCTGTCCGCCCGCGCGCTGCGCGAGGCCGCGGAGGGCAGCCTGCGCCGCCTCGGCACCGACCGGCTGGACCTGTACTACGCGCACGTGACCGACCCGGCGACGCCGCTCGAAGAGACCATGGGCGCCTTCGCCGGGCTGGTCGCCGACGGCAAGGTCGCCGCCCTGGGCTGCAGCAACCACCGCGCCGCCGACCTGGCCGCCGCCAACGACCTCGCCGCCGAACGGGGTTGGCCCGGCTACCGGTGCGTCCAGCAGCGCCACAGCTATCTGCGGCCGCGCCCCGGCGCGGACTTCGGCATCCAGCGGCACGCCGACGAGGCCCTGCTCTCCCACCTCGCGGCCCGGCCGGCGCTGACGCTGCTCGCCTACTCCCCGCTGCTCGGCGGCTCGTACTGCCGCCCCGACCGGCCACTGCCCGAGCAGTACGGGTGGCCGGCGGCGCGGGCGCAGCTGGCCGCGCTGGCGGAGGTGGCCGAGGAGACCGGCGCCACCGTCAACCAGGTGGTGCTCGCCTGGCTGATCGGCCACCCCGTGCCGACCGTGCCGGTGCTCGGCGTCGGCTCCGTCGCCCAACTGGACGAGAGCCTGGCCGCGTTGGACCTCGTTCTCGACGAGGAGCAGCGCCGGCGGCTGGACACCGCGGCCTGACCCTCCGCCCCGCCGTCGGGGCCTGTCGTGCGGGACAGGCCCCGGCCCGCGCCGACCGACCCGCGCCCCGTCCGCACCCGTGGGCGTGGCGCGCTCCGTGCCAAGTTCGCGGTTTTCCACGATGCCCGAGCGTGGCGGTCGCGTGCCAGTCTGTGACCACCACCGCACCCCACGGCCGGGCCGGGGCGGGACCGATCCGCCACGGGTGACCGGCCGTTCACGTGGAACACCAGGAGGGACTTGTCATGAACAGGCGAATTCGCGCGGCTTCGCTCTGCGCCGCTCTCGCCGCCGCGGTTCTCGTCGGCGGCACCGCCCAGGCCTACGCCGCCGCGGCCTCCCCCGCCCCGGCGCACGCCGCCGCGACGCCCGCCGTCCAGGAAGGCGCCTCGACGCAGGCGATCGAGATCTGGCGCTACGCCGGCCGGTACGACTCCTTCGTCGCGGCGCAGGCGGCCTACTGGGTGCTCTACGGCCTCGGAAGCGCCATCAAGGACAAGATCGAGCAGGTCGTGGTCGACGGCGCGTACCGGTGGGACCTCTACATCCAGTGAGTCCCCCGGCGCCGGCATCGAGCCGTGACGCCCTCCGGATGGAAACAAGGCGAGCGTGAGACACGTCCGCTCGCCCGGCCTCGAAGAGAGTTGGTAGACCCATGCAGCGTACGACGTCCATCACCGGTCTGGGCCGCACGGCCGCCGGCGCCCTCACCGCCCTGCTGATGGCGGCCGGAGCGGTCGCCCTCGCCCCGTCCGCCCAGGCCGCGGCCGGACAGACCGGGCCGCAGGCGTCCGCGGCGCAGCGCCCGGCCGCCGAGAGCGAGTCGGCGAGCGTGCCGCGGATCACCGCGGACCGTTCAACGAAGGTCACCCTCTCCAACAACAGCGGGTCCGGCCTGACCAAGACGTGGGAGAAGCTCGACCACGGCTGCTGGACGAACGACATGCTGCCGTCCGACTACGTCCCCAACACCAAGTCGGCCAGCTGGCAGAGCGAGTCCTGCGGCTTCGCGACCGGGACCGAGGGGAACATCACCTACACGCTCGCCGACGGCGGCGAGGTCAAGCTGCACTGGAACAACCCCTACTGGGGCAGCAACGACTACAGCTGCTCCGTCCCGTACGGGTACACCTGCTCCCGGAGCGGTGGCAGCGGGGACAACACCTCGGTGACGTTCAGCATCGGGCGCGCGTCCCTGGCCGCCTCGTCCCCGGCCGCCGCGGAGTCGCCCAGCCTCCTCTCCGCCGCCCGGAGCACGTCCGTCAACCTGACCAACAACTCCGGCAAGCTGCTCACCCGCTCCGGTGCGAGCCTGCAGTGGGGGATCTGGTCGGACGGCGGGATGCCCCCGTCCATGGTCCAGTCCGGCATCACCGCGAAGTGGGCGAGCGAGTCGGACGGCTTCATGACCGGCACGGAGGGCGACGTCACCTTCGACGTGCTCGGGGAGCAGAACAAGGTGAAGGTGCACTGGAACAACCCCTACACCGGCAGCAACAGCTACAGCTGCGAGGCCCCGGCCGGGTACAAGTGCACCTGGCAGGGGGGCGGCGGTGACAACGCCGCGGTCTCCTTCACCCTGTCGAAGTCCTGATCGCGCCGCATGAACCGGCGCCGCCCCCGTCCGGGCCGGGTGCATCCGCACCCCGGGCGGGGGCGGCGCGCTCCCCGGCCCGCCGCGGGTCCGGGCCCGGCCCCCGGCCCCGGCCCCGGTCGCTCGTTCGCTCGTTCGCTCGTTCGCTACCGCTCCAACACCGCCACCAGCTGGGTGCGCCGGGCGATCCGCAGCTTCCGGTAGGCGTTGGTGAGGTGCGTCTCCACGGTGCGGCGGGTGAGGCAGAGCGCGGAGGAGATCTGGGCGTTGGTGTGCCCCGCCGCCGCCAGTTCGGCCACGCGCCGTTCGGCGGGGGTCAGGGCGTGTCCGCCGTCCCTGTTCCGCACCCCGCCCTCGCGCAACGCCTCCTGCGTCAGGCCGAGGAGACGGCCGACGGCGGCCGGCCCCCCGGCCTCCGGAACGGGTGCGGCCAGCCGCCGGGCCACGGCGTGCGCCTCGCGCAGCGTGTCGCGCCCCTTGCGGCCGTTGCCCGCTTCGAGGTGGGCCCGGCCGAGATCGACCAGCACCTCCACGAGTTCCACGGGAGCGGAACCCGGCCTGAGCAGTTCGGCGCCCTCGGTCAGCGAACACAGGGCCAGCCTGCCGCCCACGGTCGCGGCGTACGCCCGCAGCGCCCGGCCGACGGTGCGCGCGGTGCCCCAGGTCCGGGCGTGGCGCAGCTCCTCCTCGGCGAGTTCGCGCGCCTCCTCCCGCCGCCCGAGCCGCACCAGGGCGAGCGCCGCCCCGGAACGCCACGGCGTGGCGACCGGACTGACGAAGTCACGGGCGCTCTGGCCGGCTCCGCAGCGCAGGTAGTCGTCGAGGGCGGCCTGCCAGTCGCCGTCCGCCGCGTGCAGCAGGGCGCGGGTGTAGCCGAGTTCGTTCCACTCCCAGGACTTGTCGCTGCCGGACGGGCCGGCGAGGGCCACGGCGTCCCACGCCCCGGCGCGCCGGCCCGTCTCGCACAGGGCCGTCGCCACCATGGCCGCCAGATGCGGCAGTCGCACGCCCTGCCCCGCGGTCGCCGCCACCAGGGCGGCGTTCTCCGCGATGACGCGGTCGAACTCCCCCGCCCAGAGCGCCGCCTCGGCCCGGACGCTGAGCAGACACTGCAGACCCACGTCCGTCAGGTCCGGGGGGACGGGCGGGACGGGCAGGCACAGGCCGGTCAGCTCACGCGCCTCGTCCAGGCGGTCCGCCCACTGCAGCAGGGTGGCCGCGCTGCCGAGCCAGGCGGTCCGCAGCCGCGGGTCCACCGGCACCGCCAGGCGCGGCCGGACCCGGGCGAGCACCTCGGCCGCCGAGCGGAGGCCGGCCCCGGCTTCGTACTCGGTGATCAGTCCGCACACCAGCGGCTCGATGGCCGGGGGCACCGTCGGGGCCAGCGCGCGCAGGCCCGCGACGGCGCCGCGCCAGGCGTCGCCGTCGTGGGAGGAGACGAGCGCGCCGAGGGCCTGCAGCACCTGGACGAGCTCGTCGTCGTCGGCGGCACGGCTCACCTGGTGAAGGACCCGCAGCGCGGTGTCGGGATCCCGGCCCGCGACGAGGGCGGCGCTCAGGGCGGTCGCCGCGGTCGCCCGTTCCCGCAGATCGGTGTGCAGTTCCAGCCCGGTGTGGAGCCTGCGGATGCCGGCGGTCGCGTTGTTCGGAAGCTCCAGGGCGCCGAGGCGCAGGCAGAGGGCGGCACGCCGGTCGGGATCGAGCGGGCCGCTCAGCGCGTGGCGCAGATACGCGGCGGACTCCGCGACCTGGCCGACGCGCATGGCCTCCTCGGCGGCGTCGGCCAGCGAACGGGCCATCCACACCTCGCTGGGCCGGTCCACCCGCAGGAGCCGGGAGGCCACGGCCGTCGCCGGCGCACCGCTCTCGTCGAGCAGTTCCGCCATGCGCGTGTGCAGCTCGGCGACCTCCTCCGGTTCGGCGGCGGCGAGCACGGCCTCCCTCGCGAGGGGATGGCTCAGCAGCCTGCTCAGGCGGCGCACCGACCGCTCGCCCGGGGGACGCCGGGGCGTGCAGAGGCCGGAGAGCCGGCGGAGGAGGCCGGGGCCGGCCGGCATCCCCTCCTCGACCGCGACGACGAGGGCGAGGCAGGCGTGGCGCAGGCAGGGGTCCGCCCTCCGCAGCCAGTCGGCGATCGTGTCGCGGTAGCGGCTGTGCGACCGGGCGGACGACGGGCGAGGGAGCGGCCCGTCACCGAGGTCGGCGACCAGCGCCCGCACCAGGGCCGGGTTGCCGGCACCCGCCTCGACGCAGGTCGCGGCGGCCTTCTGGTCGAGGCCCGCGGCTCGGGCGATGCGGATGACCGCCGACACGCTGAGCGGGTGCAGGGCGACCGACGCCCCCGTGGCGGGCGGGAAGGCGGCCGGACCGGACCGGTCGGCGCACTCGGTGGCCACCAGCAGCACGGGGATGTCGGCGATGCGGCGGGCGAGGTAGCCGATCCAGCGGCGGGACGGCTCGTCGGCGTGGTGGAGGTCGTCCACCGCGAGCAGCGCCGGCCGCTCGGCGGCCGACCGGGCCAGGCGCGTCACCAGCCGGTGGAACAGCCGCTGTTCGTCCGGTCCGCCCGGCGCCGAGAAGGGAACGGCCTCGTCGTCCGCGAAGAGCTGCCGGACCAGCCCGAACGGGAACGCCGTCTCCTCCGGTACGCCGCGCGCCCGTCCGACGCGCATGGCGTCGCCGCCGGCCTGCTGCCGGACGATCGCCTCCAACGCGGCGGTCCGCCCCCGGCCGGCCACCGGCGCCGAGAGCAGGACCGAGCGCCCGCTGCCCGTCCGTACGGCCGCCGCCGCTGTCGCAGCCATGCCAAGAACCTCGTCGCGCTCCAGGAGCATCCGATCCCGTCCCTTCGTCCTGTCCACCCTCGGCGCCGGCCCGGGCCCGCCTCCCCCGCCCGGACGTCGCCGCCCGCAGCCACCGGATCCGCATTTCCGCGGTAATACCGTGGCGTTTCCCTTACCGGTCCGATCCTCACCCAGTAGCGACACGAACCGACTCACCGCGCGGAAAACGGCGCGATCACGATTGTGGCAGAGCTTGATCCAGCCGCTTTTATCACGTTTCACGCACGAACTTTCCGCCCGCGACAACGGAGCACACCGACCCCGAACCCGTCCGGCCGCATCCGGGACCGGCCCCGCGCAGGCAGCGGCCGAGGCGGCGGACCGTCACCCGCGCCCGACCGCCGCGGCGCACGCACCGGTTCGCGCCGATCCGGATCGATTCCCCCGGCCCGCCTTTCGCCCGCCGGACCGGCAGAGCCGGGGGAACCGGGAGTTCACCCGTTCGCCCACGACGAGTCCCCCGTCATCGGCACTCCGCCACCGGGCAGCACCACAAAGGGAAAAGCGATATCCGACAGTCCGTCGCGACGCACCCGGACAATCCTCACGGAGAGTTGACGCCACCCGGCCCCCTACCCGGGACTGCGCCCCGGACCGGCCCGGCCGGGTGGAGCGCACCGGGCGCCGACGCTCCCGCCGTCGCGAGGGTGACGGCGGGAGTCGGACGACGACGGGCACGAGAACGCGACAACGCGGGCGCGACGCGACGACGCCCCGGACGCAAGGCCGCGCCGACTCGCAGGCGCGGGGGGAACGGCGTCCGTCGGGTCAGTGGAAGCCGAGCGCGGAGGGCGTCACCGCCGGCCGGTCGGCGGGCCGCGGATTCGCCAGAGCCGCGAGGGTCAGCGCAGCGAGCTCTCCCCCGGCCCGTTCGATCCGCGCCGGCAGGCTGTCGGTGCGCGCGTCACCCGCCCCGCCCCAGTCCTCGGAGGCCGCGAAGACGGCCGTCGGGGCCACCAAGGCGCGCTGGTAGGCGAAGAGCGGGCGCAGCGCGTGCTCCAGGGCCAGCGAGTGGCGCGCGGTGCCGCCGGTCGCGCCGATCAGCACCGGCTTGCCCGCCAGGGCTCCGGGGTCGAGCAGGTCGAAGAACGACTTGAACAGGCCGCTGTAGGACGCGGAGAAGATCGGGGACACGGCGATCAGCGCGTGGGCCGTGCCCACCTCCTCCAGGACGTCGCCGAGTGCCTGCGAGGGGAAGCCGGAGAGCAGGTGGTGCGCGATGGGGGTGGCCAGCGGGCGCAACTCGTGCAGGCGCACCCGGACTTCACGGCCGGTGTCGGCCAGGTGGGCGGAGGTGGCCTCGGCGAGGCGGTCCGCCAGCAGGCGGGTGGAGGAGGGCAGGCTGAGCCCGCCCGAGATCACGGCGAGGGTGATCGGCGAGTTCGGTTCCATGGGGGACTCCATCCTGGTCAGGAGGCGGCGGGGACGGTGTCCCGGAGCGTGGCGTGGGTGGGGGCGTCGGGGACGGTCGCGGGCCGGCCCTTGGCGAACTCCTCGCGCAGCACGGGCACGACCTCCTCGCCGAGGATGTCGAGCTGCTCCAGCACCGTCTTCAGCGGCAGGCCGGCGTGGTCCATCAGGAACAGCTGGCGCTGGTAGTCGCCGACGGCCTCGCGGAAGCCGAGGGTGCGCTCGATGACCTCCTGGGGGCTGCCCACGGTCAGCGGGGTCTGCTCGGTGAACTCCTCCAGCGAGGGCCCGTGCCCGTACACCGGCGCGTTGTCGAAGTACGGACGGAACTCGCGCACCGCGTCCTGGGAGTTCTTCCGCATGAACACCTGCCCGCCGAGGCCGACGATGGCCTGCTCGGGCGTGCCGTGGCCGTGGTGCGCGTAGCGCTCGCGGTAGAGCTCGATCATCCGCCGGGTGTGCTCCTGCGGCCAGAAGATGTTGTTGTGGAAGAAGCCGTCGCCGTAGTAGGCGGCCTGCTCGGCGATCTCGGGGCTGCGGATCGAGCCGTGCCAGACGAACGGCGGCACGCCGTCCAGCGGGCGCGGCGTGGCGGTGAAGCCCTGCAGCGGGGTGCGGAAGCGGCCTTCCCAGTCGACCACGTCCTCGCGCCAGAGCCGGTGCAGCAGCGCGTAGTTCTCGACCGCGAGCGGGATGCCCTGGCGGATGTCCTGGCCGAACCACGGGTAGACCGGACCGGTGTTCCCGCGCCCGAGCATCAGGTCGACGCGGCCGTCCGCGACGTGCTGCAGCATCGCGTAGTCCTCGGCGATCTTCACCGGGTCGTTGGTGGTGATCAGCGTGGTCGCGGTGGACAGGACGATCCGCTCGGTCTTCGCGGCGATCCAGCCGAGCATGGTCGTCGGCGAGGACGGGACGAACGGCGGGTTGTGGTGCTCGCCCATGGCGAAGACGTCCAGGCCGACCTCCTCGGCCTTGAGCGCGATCGCCAGCATCGCCTTGATCCGCTCGCGCTCGCTCGGCGCCCGTCCCGTGGTCGGATCGACCGTCACGTCGCCGACGCTGAATATCCCGAACTGCATGGGCTGTTGCCTTTCCACTGACTGATCGCGGCCCGACGGGGCCACCCGGCGAAACCTAGGCAACCGGCGGTGCGCGAAGGACTTCCGCAGCGCATGACCAGTGGCCCTGCAGCGCACTGAAGCGGCCGGCAGGCCCGGTTCGGACGGCCGCGCTCCCCCGACCGCGGCCGTCCGCGATCAGGACGCGGGGTGGCTGCCCTCGGTCCGGGCGGCGTAGGCCTGCCACTCACGGGGCGAGATTCCGAAGGCGTCGCGGAACGCCCGGCTGAAATGGGAGTGGCTGACGAAGCCCCAGCGGTGCGCGACGGCGGCCACACTGGCCTGCCGACGGGACGGGCGCCCCAGTTCCCGACGGCAGGCGTCCAGCCGACGCCGTCGCACCCACTGGCCCACGGTCATTCCGTCCTGCTGGAAGAGCTTGTGGAGGTAGCGCACCGAGATGTGCTGCGAGCGGGCGATCGATCCGGGCGAGAGGTTCGGGTCGGCGAGGTTCTGCTCGATGTGGACGCGGATCCGGGACAGCAGCTCGGCCGCGCCGTTGGGGTGCTCCGGGTCCTTCCGGTCGAGCAGCTCGGCCACCAGGACGGCGACGATGTCGGAGGCGCTGAGCGCGAGGAGGTGGTCCGGCCGGGCCCGGTGGTCCCGCGCCTGGGTGGCCAGGGCGTGGAGGAACTGGAACGCGAGCGAACCGATCCCCTTGTTCCCGCGCGCCACCAGCCCACCCGCGCGCCGGACATCGCCCTGCCGGACGTCCAGGTAGAAGCAGGGGACACGGAAGCGGACCATCCGGCACTCGGAGTCCTGCAACAGGCCCGCCGGGTACGGGGTGGCGCTGATCAGCAGGTCCCCCGGCGCCAGCACGCTGCTGACACCGCCGCGTCGGACGGAGGCCGCACCGTGGACGTGCAGGGCGACGTAGAGACAGTCCTCGGGATCGGTTCCGGGCGGCGGGGAGAGGATGTCGATGCAGCCGTTGCCCCCGCCGCGGGCGGCCTGGTCGAGCAGGTGGGTTTCGGCTTCGGGCGCGGGGGTTTCGAGCATGGGCGAGGGACCCGACTGGTTCACGGGGGACTCCGACCGGTTGGAGGTGGTGCTGTGCGGATGCCGGCGGGGGCGGCTCGCCGGACGGCGGGGCGGCGGGGCCGGCAACGGGGCGCTCAGGGGAGGACGTTCTTCTGGCGCCATTCATACAAGGAGCGGAACGGCTGGACAAACGTTCAACAAACCGAGGTTCCGGCGGCTCCGCCCGACCCGGACGGTGCTCGTCCCGAGTGGCGCCCACTCCTCGGAGAAGGCCTTGACGACACCTCGGGTTGAAGACCGAATAGCCTGCAGGACACAGGAGTTAGGCCACGTGAACCGGAGCGGCGGCGGTCGGTGGAACCGCCTGACCGCGCCCCTCGCCGAGACCGGGCACGGCCACGACGAACGCCCTTCCCGGCCGGCCCGGCGGCCGCAAGGTGCACAGGTTGTCACGTCGCCGTGCACCACCGGAACATCCCCGCGAACGGGTCGCGCTCAGTCCGCGCCCAGCTTCTCGCTCAGCTGGCTGCGGGAGGTGATCCCGAGCTTCGGGAAGGTCCGGTACAGGTGCGTGCCGATCGTCCGGGGCGACAGGTGCAGCTGCCGGCCTATCTCCTTGTTGGAGAGCCCTTGCGCCGCCAGCCGGGCGATCTGGACCTCCTGGGGCGTGAGCAGGTCCCGGTCGGGGCGGCCTTGGCTCCTGCTGCCCTCGCCCGCCGAGCGGAGCTCCTGGGCCGCCCGCTCGCGCCAGGGCTCCACACCCATGGCCGCGAAGGACTCCCGGGCGATCCGCAGCGGGGTGCGGGCCTCCATCACCCGGCGGCGCCGCCGGAGCCAGGTGCCGTGGGCGAGCATCAGCCGGGCGCGGACGAAGGGGGTCCGGGACATGTCCAGGTCGAACGCCGCCCGGAAGTGCTCCTCGGCGTGCTCGTCGTCGGCGAGCAGCGCCCGGGCGAATCCCAGGCTCACCCGGATCATCTGGACCTCGCTCGTCCCGGCGGACGTGAGGAGCTGTCGCAGGGCGGCCTTCGCCATGGCGCGCTGCTCGTCGCTGGTGGCGGCCTCGGCCAACTCGGTGATGGCCATGGTCTGCATGAACGGGTGGTAGGAGGGATCGGCCGGGTCGAAGACCCGCCAGACGCAGGAGAACGCCTCGGTGAAATTGCCTGCGGCGAGGCCGATGAGGCCGCGGGTGATCTGGATGTACGCGAGCTTGGAGGGGTCGACCACGGTCAGCCCCTGGCCCTCCGCCTCGCCGATCGCGACCAGCGCGGTGTCCAGGTCCCCGCGCAGCGCGGCGAACTGGGCCTTCGCCACCCGCGCACCGGTCAGCCACCGTGGCTGTGCGGTCTCCTCGGCCAGCCGGGCGGCCTCGGCCGCCGCCGGGAGTCCGGTCTCCCAGTCGACGGTGTGCACGGTGGCGAGGGCGAGGAGCACCAGTGTCTTGGTCAGCGGGCCCCGGCGCCCCTGGCGACGCAGTCCGTTCGCCGCGTGGCGGGCGAATCCGGTGACCTGGTCGAACCCGTTCACCATGATGGCCGCGTTGGCCAGCGTGGCGGCGGTCACGACGTCGTACCCGCCCTCACGCTCGAGGCGCCGCAGCCGGTCGATCACCGTCGCCGACGCCTCCAGCGGGGCGGCCCCCGCCAGCGTGCACACCAGGTCCGGGTGGAGTTCCGGGACGGGTAGCCGCTCGGCGGCCGTCACGACGCGCTCCCGCAGCTCTCGCCCCGGGTCCGCCCACCAGCACCGCCACGCGGCCACGCGCAGCAGCCGCAGCGCGAGTTCGGGATCGCCGGCCTCGGCGGCCTGCTCGGCCGTGGCGATCAGCAGGTGGATCCGGGACGTGCTCGTGTCGGACTCCGACTCCAGCCATTCGCGCAGCAGGACCACGCGGGCCCGTTCCAGCACGTCCGGGCCCAGCGATTCGGCCTGCTGGAGCAGCTCCGAGACGCGGTCCGCCTGCCCGAGTTCGAAGCGCAGCTCCGCGGCGCCGAGGAGGCGGGCCACACTGCCCGACGGCACCTCGCTCAGCGCGGTGGCGCGTTCCAGCGCGGTCAGGGCGGCCGCGGCGGCGCCGCGCTCCTTCGCGCTGAACGCGGCCCGGTCCAGTTGCCGCGCCACCGCTTCGTCGGGACGGCCGCCGGCCGCGGCCCGGTGCCACGCCTGCCGGTCGGGCTGTCCCTGGAGGGTGCGGGCGAGCGCGTCGTGGGCGGTGAGACGGTCCGCGAGCGGGGCCGAGCCCAGGACGGCGGAGCGCACCAGCGGGTGGGTGAAGTCGATCCGGAACCCGTCGACGCGCACCAGACCCGCGGCCATGGCGGGTTCCAGGGACCGTACGGAGATCTCGGTGCCCGTCAGCGCCGAGGCCGCGGCGAGCACCTCGGTCAGCGCGCCGTCGTCGGCGGTGGCCGCGACCAGCAGCGCGTGCCGCGTGTCGGGCGGAAGGTCGGCCAGCGAAACGGAGAAGGCGCGCTCCAACCGGGTGGTGAGCGCAAGCTCCGGCAGCACCCTGGAGTCCGCGGGTGCCCCGTCCACCCCCAGGGTGAGCGGGAGCTCGGTCAGGGCGAGGGGGTTGCCGACCGACAGCTCCGCCACCCGGCGGCGCGTCCCCGGGGCGAGAGCGGGGTGGCGGGCGTCCAGCAGGGCGTCGGCCGCGACCGGCGCCAGGGGCGCGAGGCGCAGTTCGCGGATGCCGGGGGTGCCCCGCCACACCGTGCGGTCCTCGCGGACGGCGACGAGCAGGCCGACGGGTTCGGCGCCGACGCGGCGTGCGACGAACGCGAGGACGTCCAGGGTCGGCCCGTCCAGCCACTGGGCGTCGTCCACGACCAGCAGAACGGGGGCTTCGGCGGCCGCCGCGCCGAGCAGGCCGAGGGTGGCCAGGGACAGCACGAAGAGCTGGGGCCCGGAGGCACCGGGGGTCGGCTCCGCCATGCCGAAGGCCCCCAGCAGCGCCCGCGCCTGGGGGGTGGGCAGGCGCGCGACGAGGTCCGTCACGGTGTGGGTCAGCTGGTGCAGCCCCGCGAACGGCAGGTCGCTCTCGGCCCGGACACCCGAGGCCCTGAGGACGGTGAATCCGCAGGCGCGCGCCCGGGCGGCGGCGTGGTCCAGGAGGGCGGACCTGCCGATCCCGGGGGCGCCGTGGATCAGCAGCGCGTCGCCGCGCTCGGGCAGGGCGTCGACCAGTGCGTCGACGGCCGCCAGCTCCTCGTCCCGGCCGAACAGTGTGGTGCCTGACATCCGATCTTCCTCTGTGCCTGAGCCAGTGCTCTGACCTGGACCGTTGCAGTGTAGGTGCACACATTGCACGGTTGGAATGCGCTGAGAGTCATGTGTCCGGCGACACACCGCCCGCAGTCGCTTCACAGTCATTCAGCCGCCGACGTAAGTCATCCCGTGTTCCATGCTGGATGCCGTACCGAGCGAAGGGAGAGGACCCATGACATCCGTGACCGACCCGGCCGGTTTCCCGAAGGACGGGAACACCGGTCATCGCCGGAGCCGGGCCGCCTCCATCGCCGCCATGCCCGTGACGGTCGCCCCGTACGAGGCTGCGTCGGCCCCGGGCCGGATGACGACCCGGCAGTTGGGGCACCTGCTCTTCATCACGACCCACGCCGGCCCTCGCCGCTTCACCCGCGGCCTGCGAGAGATCGCCCGCGGCACCCGGCAGGCCGAGGGGTACGTCGTGGTCGCCGTCATGGGGGCCACCGGTGCCGTGGTGCAGCAGGACGGCCGGACGGCCGAGGTCCCCGCGGGAGCGGTTTCCTTCTGGTACACGGAGACCCCCCATGTGGTCGACTACCCGGACGGAGTGGACGTCAGGGTGTGCCTGCTTCCCCGCCGGGCCTTCGGCGTGCGCGACGAGCAGCTGGAACGGGTGACGGCCACCGCGGCCGACGCCGGCGGCCCGGTGGCCGCCCTGGTCAAGCAGTCCCTGCTGGCCTTGGTCGAGACGGCCGAGGACTGCCCGGCGCTCGTCGCCGGTCGACTGGCGTGCAACTTCGCCGACCTGGTGGCCGTCCTCGTCACCGAGCAGGCCGCCCGTGACGCGCCGGCCGCGGCGGACTCCCGCCACACCCGGATCTGGGAGATCCACGCCTACGTGGACCGGCACCTCAAGGATCCGGTGCTCGGGCCGCAGACGATCGCGGCCGCGCACCGCATGTCCGTTCGCTCCCTCCACAAGCTCTTCGAAGGGGAGGGGACCACCGTCAGCCGCCTGATCCAGCGCCGCCGGCTCCAGGCGAGTGCCGAGGACCTCTCCCGCGAGGACAGCGGCGACAGCACGGTCTCCGGCGTGGCGCAGCGGTGGGGCTTCGCCGATCCGGCCCACTTCAGCCGGCTCTTCCGTGCCTCGTACGGCGTCTCACCGAGCCAGTGGCGCGACACCCGCGGCGGCACCGGGCCGTCCGAGCCGCGGGCCCCCCGGGGCCGGGTGTCCCGGTGACCGATCGACCCGAGGGGAACCCGATGTCCGCCTCTCTATCCACCGCGTCGCTGTCCGCCTCCGACCGGGCGGAGAGCTGGCGGGACGCCGTGTCCCGCACCTTCGTGCCGATGACCGTGGACTTCCTGGAGGAGGAGCCGTCGCCCGGGGAGATCGTCGGCGACCGACTGGGTTGCCTGCGGATCTCCAGGGTCCAGGCCGGGCCCCAGATGGCGACCCGCTGCAGGCGCCTGATCGCCGACGGCGACTCGCCGACGCTCGTCCTCAGCCTCCAGGAACGGGGCACCGCCCTCAAGGAGCAGGACGGCAGGGAGACGCTCATCCGGCCCGGCGGGTTCTCCATCACCGACACCTCCCGGGTCTTCCGGACGAGGATGGAGGAGGAGTTCGTCTTCACCTCCTTCCACTTCGCCCGCGCCGACCTGGATGTGCGGGAGAAGGACCTGCGGGCACTCACCGCCACGGCGTTCAGCGGCGCCGAGGGCAGCGCCGCGCTGCTGACGGACTACCTGTCGAGGATGGCGAACGAGGCGGCGGAGCTGGACGAGGCCGTCGGGCGCCGGGCCGCGGCCACGGCACTCGACCTGCTGGCGCTGTTCGTCGACGACCGGGCCGGGCGCGCCCGGCCGCAGGGTTCACGGACAGCGGCCTCCTTCGAGCGGGTCAAGGAGTACATCCTGCGCAACCTCCGCGATCCGGACCTGTCACCGTCCACGATCGCGGCGGCGAACTTCATGTCCGTCCGCTTCCTCCACAAGCTGTTCCAGCAGGAGGGGGGCACCACGGTCGGCGGGTGGATCCGGACCCAGCGGTTGGAGCGCTGCCACCGGGACCTGCTCCGGCCGATGGCGGGGGAGCTCGGGGTGGCGGGGATCGCCCGGCGCTGGGGCTTCGCCAACTCCAGCCACTTCACCCGCGCCTTCCGCGCGGCCTACGGCATAACGCCGCGTGACTGGCAGGCCGGCGCCCATCACATGCGCCGGAACGGCTGATTCGTCTCCTTCGAAGGGCTCCGCGCTGCCACTCGAAGCCGAATCCGAAGAAATCCCCACCCGAGGCTTCAGCCCGGACCGGACCCTGAGGAACAACCCCTAAGGGCGTAGACACGCCCACCAGCGGGCATGGCACGGTCGTAGGGCAACGCCATCGGTCGTGAGAAGGTACCAAGCATGAGCGCAATAAGGTTCATCCTCAATGTCATCTGGTTGATTTTCTGCGGCATTTGGATGGCGCTTGCCTACACGCTCGCCGGAATCATCTGCTGCGTACTCATCGTCACGATCCCGTTCGGCATTGCTTCGTTCCGGCTCGCCGGCTTCATCCTGTGGCCGTTCGGGCGCACCGCGGTGGAACGGCCGGACGCCGGGCCGGCGTCGTGCGTGGGGAACGTCATCTGGCTGGTCTTCGCCGGGTGGTGGCTGGCGATCGGGCACCTGATCACCAGCATCCCGCTGTTCCTGTCGATCATCGGCATCCCCTTCGGCTGGGCCAACCTGAAGATGATCCCGATCTCGCTGATGCCGCTCGGCCGCGAGATCGTGCCGACCGACCAGGAGTGGGGCGCGCGGTAACCGCCACGAGCACCGATGGCCGGCGAGGACGGAGATCCTCGTCGGCCATCGCTGTTTGCGCCGGTCGGGCCCGTGGCGGCGCCGGGCGGAGGCGGAGGGGTGAACCTGCTCGTCGAAAGTACTTCCAGGGCGAACGAGCAAGCGGTCTGGTCCCGTTGACTGGATGTCTGTACAGTCAACCGCCATGGCGGCCGAAGCCCTGGAGCCCGCGTGTCACCTCGCTCACCTCTTGTCAACGCCCGGTTGCGGGAAGCCTCCCGCGAGCGGATCGTCACCGCCGCCATCGACGTCCTGGCCAGGAAGGGCTTCCATCAGGCCACCGTCTCCGACATCACCGAGCTGGCAGGTGTCTCGCGCGGGCTGATCAGCTACTACTTCCCGACCAAGCACGCACTCGCGGACGAGCTGCTGGACCGCTACCTGGAGGGCGTCCACCAAGTCCTGGACGTCGAGGGCACTCCGGACGAGCGGTTGTCCGCCATCATCGACCGCGCACTGCTGGCGGCCCACCGCACGCGTCACATCCAGCAGATGGCCCTGGGCCTCATGATCGATCCGGGGACGCATCAGCTGTACGCGGCGGCGGAGGCCAGGAAGGACCGGCTGCTCGCCGAACTGGAGGAGCGGCTCCGCGAGTTGTTCCACGCCCGCGGCGCCGAGGACCCCCATCTGGAGGGGATCATGCTCCGCAGCCTGCTGGAAGGCGTGACGGTCAAACTCGTCATCTACGCCGACCAGTACCCACTGGAGCCGATCCGCCGCCGGATCCTTGCGATGTACCAACTCCCGTGCCCGACAACTGATCTGATCGAGCATCACCCCAGGCCGGCCGGGCCGATGCGCGCCACCGGCGCGACGCCCGAGCCGACCGGCCCGTCGCAGTGAACCCACACGGCCGGGTCACCCACCGCGCCGGCACGTTCTGGAGACGCGTATGACGTCCGCTGATTTCGCCGTCGCGGCAGCGACGGCGGCCGACCGGCTGTCCGGGACCGGACCGCCGACCGTCGCCCGACCGCCCGCCGTCACCGGCCCGTTCCCGGTGGAGACGGTCGGGCGGGCGGGCGAGCTCGCCGAGGTACTGGCCGTGCTCGAACGGCCGGACGTCGACGGCGTGCTGCTGTCCGGGGCGCCGGGGATCGGCAAGAGCCGGCTCGCCGAGGAGGTCGCGCTCGCCCATCGGACCCGCACCGGCGGAACGATCGGCCGGATCGCGCCGGCGCCCGGGGACGGCTGGGCGGACGGCCTGCGCCGCTGGATCACCCGGACCCGCGAATCCGAGGACGCCCCGTCCGTGCTGCTGTTGGACGGCGCGCGACGCGACCCCGACCGGCAGGTCCTGGCCCGGCTGGCCCGGGCGCTGGCCGGGACGGGCGTCAAGGCCCTGGTCACCGCGCGCCGGCCGGTGGCGCAGGACGGCTTCGCACACCGGAGCGTTCCCCCGCTCCCGGTGCCGCTGGACTGCTGCGCCATCGACGTCGAGGCGCTGGCCTCGGTGCCCTCCGTCGAGCTCTTCGTGGCCTGCCTGCGCGCCTTCAACCCCGCTTTCCAGGTCGAGCGCCACAACCAACTGGCCGTCGCCCGCGCCTGCGTGGAACTCCACGGCAACCCCGGGGCGATCGGCCTGGCCGCACGGATCGCGGCCCTGGAGGGGCCGGAGGTCCTCTGGGCCGCGCTCGACGGCCAGTCCCCCCGGGCCGGAGCGCTTCCGGACCGGCCCCGGCACGCCGTCGACGGCCTCGCCCGGTTACTGGACGCGTACGGCCCGGACGACACCGAACCCGAGGCGCTGCGCGGCCTGAGCCACGCCGGACGCCGACTGCTCGCCTGCGCCCGCGTGTTCAGCGGCGGCGCGGGACCCGAGTCGCTCCGGCAGATCTCCGGGGTCGGCCTCGACGAGTACCCGGCCGCCCTGGAGTCACTGCTCGGCCGGCACCTGCTCAGCCTCTCCGCGCTTCCCTCGGGCCGTCTCGACGGCTACACCCGTACCCGGCTGCACCTCTCCTTCGGCCGCTGGTCGTACCGATCGGACAAGCAGACGGCTGAGTCGGCGAACGGGCTGGAGGACGTCCGGCTCGCCCACGCCCGGCACCACGCCCGGCTGGCCGGATCCACCGTCCGCCTCATGACGGGCGGCCCGCAAGCCGGGGGGATCATCGCGTTCCGCAGCGAGGAGGGGAACATCCGCCGGGCGCTCGACACACTGGTCGCCGCCGGGCTCGCGGAAGAGGCGCTCGACCTCGCCGAGCTGTCCCGGGTGTACCACTACGCGATCGGCACCCCGTTCGACTGGCCCGCCGGACTGGCCTCGCTGGGCGGCCCGGACGCCGACCGGGACAGCCGGCGGCGGGTGGCCCTGTTGCTGGCCGAGGCCGCCGTCCGCAACGACGAGCCGGAAGCGGCGCTGGCCATCCTCGACGGGGTTCGGCCCGGCGACGCGGGACACGAGGCCCCGGCGGACGGCGGGTTCAGTGTCAGGATCACGCACCTGCGCGGGATCGCCATCACTCCGAGCCGCCCGGACGAGGGGCTCGCGCTGCTGCACCGGGCCATCGAACCGGGCGCCGACGGCGGCCATCTGGCCCGTCGCCGGCTGCTCGACGCCGCGCTGGCCGAGTTCCTCCACCGCTCCGCGGGCACCGCGGCCGCGCTCGCCACCCGCGCGCTCGCCGAGGCCATCCAGGCCCGGGACAACCTGGTCGCCGGCCTCGCGCTGCTGCACTTGAGCGCGTTCGCGGCGGCGGCGGGACGAGCGGCCGACTCGACCAACTACCTCGACCGCGCACTGGCCACGCTGCGCCCGCTCGGAGCCCCGGCCGCGCTCGGCGCGCTCCTCGCCCTGATGGGCAGCCCGCTGCTGCCGGGCCCCGCCGCGCGCGCCGCCGCGGTCGCCCGGGCGCTGGGCTGCTTCCACACCGTCCGGCGCCACCTGCTCGACGACCCGACGGAACCCGACTTCACCGTCGGCCGGGTCGAGCGGCGGCTGCTGCTCGGCGACCGCGGGTCGCTCGCCGCCATGGCGGCCGGTTCAGTGGTCGAACTCCCGGACCTGATACGTGACTTCGCGCTCGGCTGCGTCGCCGCGCGGGCGCCCGGCGACCCGCCGGAATCCGTTCCGGACCGGCCCGCCGTGTCCCCCCGGGCCGCGGCGGCCGAGCCGTCCGCCGACGCGGTACTGACGCCCCGTCAGAGCGAGGTCGCCCGGCTGATCGCCGAGGGCCTGAGCAACAAGCAGATCGCCCGGCAACTGACCATCTCCGAATGGACCGTGGTGAACCACATCCGCGAGACCATGCGCAAGCTCGGCTGCTCCTCCCGGGTGGCGATCGCCGGCTGGGTCCACCGCACCGCGTCGACCCCCCGGGAGCGCTGAGCGCCGAACGCCGCCGCCGGCACGGCCCGAAGCCCGTGCCGGCGCCACGACACGGAGCCGAACGCTCAGTTGCAACCCCTCACGATGACGGTGACCAGCACCGAGATCGAGATCGTGATCGCGGGCGTGAACCCCTCCGTCCCGTCGGGGATCGACACCAGGTCGTTCCGCGCCGCATTCGGCGTGGTGTAGGCGGCGTAACCACCCATCAGGTCACTGCTGTCCATGCTGACTCCATTCGTTCACACATCCGCTGCCGGTTGCAGCGCCACGGGGACCCCGCCCCTTCGGGCTCGGTCAGGTAGGCGGGCTGTACGGGGCGCGGAGCCCGGCCGGCACGGGATCGCGGCGGCACGGGGTCCGTGCCGTGGGGGCCCGAGCCGGACGCTCGGAGCGCCCCTCCTACAGGAGGGACATGGTGGCCGGGCTCACGATGATCGAGACCACCGAGATGAAGGTGACGACGGGCGTGAACCCCTCCGTCCCGTCGGGGATCGACACCAGGTCGTTCCGCGCCGCACCCGGCGTGGTGTAGGCGGAGTAACCACCCATCAGGTCACTGCTGTCCATGCTGACTCCATTCGCTCACACATCCGCTGCCGGTTGCAGCACCATCAGCACACCAGCCGCCTCCCCCACCCGCCCAGAGGCAGACAACTGCGCCCCCGGGAAGGCGAATCCGGATCTCCCGCCAGTTCCCTGCCGGCACGTCCGACGTCCGGTCGGAACCTCACCGTTGCGCCCGCCGTCCGGCAGGGACGTGCGGCGCACGACCCCGTCCGGCAGGGCCCTGCCACCCCCGCCGCGGGCCGTGCCCGGCAGGACCGTGCGGCTGCCCGTCAGGGGATGCCGCCGCCTACCGTGGCTCCCATGGCAGCGACGATCACCGCGATCCGGGACACGGCCGGAACGCCGACGGGGCCGGTCCCCGCCACGGACCCCACCGGCGTCTTCGCACCGGTTCCACTCGACCACGTCCCCGATGTCGTCCAGGCTCTCGAACGCCTGGGCGTGGCACCGTTCGCGGACCGGACGCCCATCAGCCGGCCCGGACGGAACGACAACTGGGCGGGCCCGACCGCCGACGGCCGGGAGGTGTTCGTGAAGCGGCTCGCGCAGCCGCTCGCCGCCGAACGCTTCGACCGGGCCCGCGCGTTCGAACAGGTGCTGGCCGCCGGTCGCCCTCCGGAGCACTGGCACTCGCCGGCCTTCCTCGGCGCCGACCCCGGGGCCCTGCTGCTGGTGCACGAGCGCCTGGTCGACGCGGTGCCGGGCAACCTGCTCGCCGATCAGGGCCGCTTCGACGCCGCGCTCTCGCACCGGGCCGGCCTGGCGCTCGCGGAACTGCACCGCATGCCGGTCCACCCCGCCGACCTGCCCGAACCCGCCACCGGAGGGCGGGAAGGGTCCACCGCCCGGCTGGCCGAGCTGACCGCCGAGGACTACGCCGCCGCCAGCGGGGGCGAGTTGGAGGTGTGGTCGATGCTGCAGCACGACAAGCGGGTGCGGGCCGCCCTGCGGGAACTGGCCGGGTCGAGCGCGGCCGCGCCCGCGGTGCCGATCCACGGCGACCTGCGGCTCGACCAGTTCCTGCTGTCCGGCGACGACCTGTACCTGACGGACTGGGAGGAGTTCCGGATCGCCGACCCGGCCCGGGACGTCGGCGCGTACGTCGGGCAATGGCTCCACCGGGCGGCCGTCGGAATGTTCGCGGGCCTCGGGCCGGACACCCCGGTCCCGCCCGCCGAGGTCCACGAGGCGCTGATGCGCAGCGGCGCCGAGCAGCTCGACGCGGTGCGTCCGCAGATCGCCGCGTTCTGGTCCGGCTACCGCCGGGTTCGCTCCGAACCCGCCGCCGACGAAAGGCAGTTCACCGCTCGGGTGACCCGGTACGCGGGCTGGCACCTGTTCGAGCGCACGATCGCCACGGCGGCCCTCACCCACCGCCTCACCGCCGTCCTCCGCGGGGCCGCCGGGGTGGGCCGCAACGCGCTGCTCGACCCGCTCCGGTCCGCCGAGGTGCTCGGCCTCGTCCAGGACTGACCGCGGGCCCACGCCCACTCGTACGGATCGACAACGGGATCAGGAGACGATCGTGTCCCATCAGCATTCCCCGGCCCCGCTCTCCCCGGCCCTGCGCGCGGCGCTCGGCGGCCTGCGGATCACCGACGGCACGCCGCGGGTCGAGGTCGACGACGACCTGGTGGTCGCCGCGGACACCTGGGGCGAACTGCGCTCGGCGCTGGCCGGCCTGCTGTACGAACGCTGGCACGCCGGCATCGTGCGCCAGGAGGGCCCGGCCCGGATGCCGCGGCGCAGCGAGACCTTCGAGCGCGAGCTGATCGCGGCCACCGGCCACACCCGGACCGTCGCGGCGGGTGTGCTCCGCTCGCCGGTCGAGGCCGCCGACGGCGGGGCGGACGGTCCGGTGCGGGTCGAGTTGGGCCGGGTGCTGGTCGGCGTGCGGCCCGGCGCGGTGCGCTCGGACGGGCCGCCGGCCGTCGGCCGGCCCTGCGTGGTCGAGCTTCCGGCGGTGCGTCCGGCGCTGTCGCCCGGCTTCCTGCTGGTCGACGGGCCCGACGGTTCGCCGGTCCGGTCCGGCGAGGTGCTGCGGCTGTACGTGCACCTGGCGGAACCCGGTGCCGCCCCGCCGGTGTGGCGGGCACTGCTGGAGCGGCTGGCTGGCCTGGGTGTGCGGTACCGGGCGAAGGTGCTGTCCCGTCCGTGGACGTATCCGCGCCGGGACGCCGTGGTGGTGTACCTCGGCGCCGCGGACGCGGCCGTCGCGCCGGTGCTCGCGGACGCCGTGGCGGGCCTTCCGGGAGTCGCCGGGGACGCGTCGGTCTTCGCCTCCCCGCTGCGCCCCGGTGTCGCGCTCGCCTGGGAGCCGCGCGACGAGCGGGACGGCTGGGGCGGGCGCAGCTTCGGCCAGCACCGGGCGGCGGCGGTCGCCGACGGTGTCGTGCGCCGTGCGACCGATCCGGCGGGCCCGCCGTTGGAGGAGCAGGTCGCCCAGGCCCTGCGCGAGGCGTCGGCGTCCCCCGCCCAGCCGGCCCGCAACCTCGGTTCGCCGGCCCTGCCGGCACCGGCCCTGCCGGCACCGGCCGTGCCGGATGCGGATGTGCCGGATGCGGAAGTGCTGGTCTGAGGTGGCGGGGATGACGAGTTCGCGCAAGGTCTCGGTGCTGTATCCCGTCCAGGTCCAGGACCCACGGGATGTCCTGCCGCTGGCCGAGCTGGTCCGGGAGGGGGGCGCCGCGCGGCTCTGGCTGGGCCAGTCGGTGGCGTTGGAGTCGCATCATGTGCTGGCGTATCTGGCGGGTGCGGGCTACCGGATCCCGGTCGGCCTGTCCGTGGCGCTGACGGCGCTCCGGCATCCGTACGACGCGGCCGTGCAGGCCCGCACGCTCGGCGCGCTGACGGGCCATCCGCCGGTGGTGGGTTACGGGGCGGGCGAGCCCGGCTTCGTGGCCGCGCTGCGCGGCGCGCCCTACGCCCGTCCGGCGGCGGCGGTGGCGGAGTACCTGGACGTCCTGCGCCGGCTGCTGCACGAGGGGCGGTTGGACCACCACTCGGGGCCGCTGTTCCCGATGCGCGGGGTGGTGCTGCCCAGGATGTCGGCGCCGGCCGGAACCGCGCCGCCGGAGGTCGGCGCGGGTGTGCTGCGCCCCGGCATGGCCCGGGCGGCGGGTTCGGTGGCCGACACGGCGATCACCTGGCTGACGCCGCCCGCCTATGTGCGGGACGTCCTGGCTCCGGCCCTGGAGAAGGGCGCCCGCGACGCCGGGCGGGAGCGGCCGCGGATCGTCACCGTCGTCCATGCCGTGCTGGACCGGCCGGGGCGCAATGCGATGGTGCTCGCCCAGCGCGGGACCAGATTTCATCTGTGCGCGCCCCACTACGTGGACATGCTGCGCCGGGCGGGTCTGGACCTCGATGTGTCCGACCCGGTCTCGTCCGCCCGGGAGTTGGTCGAGGAGGGCGTCTTCCTGTTCGGCGGTCTCCGGGAGATCCGGGCGGGCATCGAGCGCCATTTCGAGGCCGGTATCGACGAAGTGGTGATCAACCCGGTCGCTGTCGCGGAGTCCTACGGCGTCCCGGCGGCGGTCGCCGACCTGCGGGAGATCCTGGAGGGCGGCACCCCGGACCGGTCCCTGAGGCACACCCCCTGAGGGCCCGCGGCGGGAGGGGAAGCGCAGGTCCGTACGGGAGGGCGGTCACCCCGTGAGCCGTCCCTCCAGGGCGCGCAGGTCCGCGGTGAGCGCGGTGCGCACCCGGTGGGACAGCAGCGGGCCGGTCAGGCGGAAGCCGCCGCGGACGCGGATGCGGGCGAAGGTGCCGGCCTGGGTGGGCTCGAAGGTGCAGGTTACGCGCATGGGCATCGGTCCGGCGACGGAGACCATGTCGAGGAGCGTCGGCGGGTCGTGGCGTGCCACCCGCAGCACGTACGAGAAGGTCCGGCCCAGGAAGCGGGCGGTCCGGGTGATCTCGGCGCCCGCGCCGAAGCCGCCGGTGTCGGCCTCCCGGGTGAGGGTGGCGTCGCGGATGCCCTGGGTCCACTCGGGGTCGTGGCGCCAGTCCATCGCGTAGGCGGCGACCGTGGCGGGCGGGAGGGGGATCAGGCGTTCCACTGTGACGTCGAGGGGCATGATCACACTCTCCCGCCGGGCGGGCCACCGCGCTCCCCGGACGCGCCCGGGCGGAGGGGCGCCCGGGCCGGGGCGTGGGGTCTACAGCCCCAGGATCCGCTGGGCCTCCGCCCGCATCTCGACCTTGCGGATCTTCCCGGTGACCGTCATCGGGAACTCCTCGACCACGTGCACGTAGCGCGGGATCTTGAAGTGGGCGAGCCGGCCGGCGCAGTACGCGCGGACGGTCTCGGCGGTGAGCGGCTCGGCGCCCTCCCGCATCCGGATCCAGGCCATCAGCTCCTCGCCGTACCTGGTGTCGGGGACGCCGATGACCTGGACGTCGAGGATGTCCGGGTGGGCGTGGAGGAACTCCTCGATCTCGCGCGGGTAGAGGTTCTCGCCGCCGCGGATCACCATGTCCTTGATCCGGCCGGTGATGGCGAGGTAGCCGTCCTCGTCCATCACCGCGAGGTCCCCGGTGTGCATCCAGCGGGCGGCGTCGACGGCCTCGGCGGTGCGCTCGGGCTCGCCCCAGTAGCCGAGCATGACGGAGTAGCCGCGGGTGCACAGCTCGCCGGGTTCGCCGCGCGGGACGGTGCGGCCGGTGGCCGGGTCGACCACCTTGGCCTCCAGGTGCGGGCCGACCCGGCCCACCGTGGCGACCCTGCGCTCGACCGGGTCGTCGACCCGGGTCTGGGTGGAGACCGGCGAGGTCTCGGTCATGCCGTAGCAGATGGACACCTGCGTCATGCCCATCCGGCCGATGACCTCCTTCATCACCTCGCTCGGGCAGGGCGAGCCGGCCATGATGCCGGTGCGCAGGCTGCCGAGGTCGTAGCGGTCGAAGTCCGGGTCGGCCAGCTCGGCGATGAACATGGTCGGCACCCCGTACAGCGAGGTGCAGCGTTCGGCGGCGACGGCGGCCAGGGTGGCGCCGGGCTCGAAGGAGGGGGCGGGGATGACCGTGCAGGCGCCGTGCGAGGTGGCGGCCAGGTTTCCCATCACCATGCCGAAGCAGTGGTAGAAGGGCACCGGGATGCAGATCCGGTCCTGCTCGGTGTAGTTGAGCAGCTCGCCGACGAAGTAGCCGTTGTTGAGGATGTTGTGGTGCGAGAGCGTCGCGCCCTTGGGGAAGCCCGTCGTCCCGGAGGTGTACTGGATGTTGATCGGGTCGTCGGGGGCCAACTCGCGCTGACGCTCGGCGAGTCGGGATGGGTCGGCCCGCCTGCCGGTGGCGGTCACGACTTCCCAGGCGGGGCTGCCGAGCAGCAGGACGCGCTCCAGCTCCGGGCAGCGGTGGCGGACTTCCTCGATCATCCCGGCGTAGTCGGAGGTCTTGAAGCGCTCGGCGGCGACCAGCAGCCGGATGCCGGCCTGGTTGAGCACGTACTCCAACTCGTGCGAGCGGTAGGCAGGGTTGACCGTGACGAGGATCGCCCCGAGCTTGGCGGTGGCGTACTGGGTGAGCGTCCACTCGGCGCAGTTGGGGGCCCAGATGCCGACCCGGTCCCCCTTGGCGATCCCGAGCTCCAGCAGTCCGAGCGCCAGGGCGTCGACGTCGGCGGCGAGTTCGGCGTACGTCCAGCGGCGGGCGGTGGCCCGGTCGACCAGGGCGTCGCGCCCGGGGAAGGCGCGCACCGCGCGGTCGAGGTTCTCCCCGATGGTGTCGCCGAGCAGCGGGACGTCCGAGGTGCCGGAGGCGTAGCTGCGCGGGGTCGGCGTGGTCGGCACGGGCTGGCTCCTGGGGACGGCGGTGCGGGACGGGGACCATGGTCGCGGGCCCCGGCCCCGCGCCGCCACCCCCGAACGGGGGTGCGCACGGGGTCACTTGTTGATGCAGGTGTTGCCGGTGACCGGGTTGAGGAGCGAGATGATGCCGATCGAGTTCCCGCAGACGTTGGCCTCCAGGTTGATCGGCACCTGGATCACGTTGCCGGACAGGATGCCGGGCGAGCCGATGGCGGCACCGTTGGCGGTGGCCTCGCCGGCGGAGGCGGTGCCGGCGCCGGCGAGGACCGCCGTGGCGGCGAGGGCGGCGGCGGCGAAGGTGGTACGCATACGCATTGCGTCACTCCTTGTGAGCAGAGCGGGTCGAAGTGTGACGATCACACCTCGCCCACGATCACAAGCGATCAGCTCCTCCGCACGCCGGATTGCCCCGTCCTAGGGCGTGTCGGCCTCCCGCCCCACCCGCGCCGCCACCGCGGGAGCGGCGACGTTCAGCGATTCCAGCAGCTCCCGGGCCGGATACAACCCCGGCTCGGCCGCCACCGCGCGGTGCAGCAGGCCGAGGGCGAGCGACTCGTTCCCGGCCGCCAGGGCGTCCAGCGCCCGGTTGTAGTCGATCCGTCCGGCGTAACGCAGCCGGAACAGCACGGACAGGTCCTCCCGGCAGGAGGGGCAGCGCAGGGTCTGCGGATCCGCCGGGACCCTGCACAGCGGGCACGGCACCTCGGGCGCGACCGGGATCCCCTGGACCCCCGGGGCCGCCGGGACCTCCGGCACCTGCGGGAAGGCGTCCACGGCGCTCATCGCGGCCCCGCCTCCTCCGGGCGGACCGGGCCGAGCGACTCCTGGGCCGGCTCGCTGCCCAGCTCCCGCTGCGCCTGCGCGTACAGGGCCAGCAGATTCGACATGTGGGTGTTGACCTCCGCCATGTTGGGCGCCTCCACCGCCTCGTCCAGCCCGCGCAGCTCGGCCATGATCAGCTGGCCCAGGGCGGGCGAGACCATGTTCTGGGTCACGTAGACGTTGCACATGGTCAGCATCCGCATGGTGTGCCCGAGCGCGTCGCACAGCTCGTCCGCCCGCTGGGCCGCGCGCACCGCGCCCTCCCAGTCGGCGGCCTCACGGCGCAGCCGCAGCTCCGCGGCCACCGACCGCAACTGGTCCAGGTCGCTCGGATCGAGGTGCTTCTCGCAGTAGTGGATGAACAGGCTCAGGTACGCCTCCGAACCGCGCACCCAGCGCTGGGCCTTGAGCTGCTGCTGGGCCCGCTCCAGCGCCGCGTCCACCGACCGGCCCCGGGTCTGCCCGGCCGCCAGGTCGTCCAGGCTGTCCATCAGCCGCTGCGCCTCGCGCATCTCGGCCTCGGTCAGCTCGCCGCCCCAGCGGTCGGTGAAGGACTCGATCTGCCGCTGCTGCTCCTCGACCTGCACCTTCAACTCGGGGTCGAGGGTGACCCGTTCCAGCTTGACGGTCTTCTCGGCGCCGCCCTGGATCCGCACCGACAGGGTGATGGTGCGGTCCCGGTCGAGGCCGAAGGAGACCTCCACCGGGGTGCGGCCGCCCAGGCCCTCGGGCAGCCGCAGGGTGAGGTGGCCGATCAACTCGTTCTGCTGGGCGATCTCGTGCTCGCCCTCGTAGACCGCGATCTCCAGCCGCTGCCGACCGCTGCCGGAGACCACGAACTCCCGGCTGACCGGCGAACTCGTCGGGTAGCTGGTGTTCTTGGGGATGATGACGGCGAGGCGGCCGTCGTTCAGCTCGATGCCGAGGTTCTTCGGGGTGATGTCGAACGGGTTGGTGACCTGCGCCAGCTCGCCGCAGCCCGGGCAGACCTCGCAGCCGGGCGGGTTCACCAGGCCGCAGGAGGCGCAGCGCAGGCCCACGTCCTCGGCGGCGGTGCCGGCCACCTTGGTGTGGCCGGGGGCGGCCGAGTTGAGCGGCTCGCCGCACAGTTCGCAGGCGGTGACGCCGGGGGCGGCCGGGGTGCCGCAGCGCGGGCAGTTGCCGCCGTGCACCACGGCGGTGGCCCGGGTCTGCTGCGGGACCGTCGCACCGGACCCGGTGGCGCCCGAACCGTCCAGCGCCCGCTCGCACTTGGGGCAGGCGGCGGCGTCGGCGTCGACCGGGATGTGGCAGGTCGGGCAGGAGACCCGGGCGCCGCCGAGCAGGGTGGTGGCGCAGTTGGCGCAGTTGGAGGCGGACAGGTCGCCGGGGGCCCGGCACTCGGGGCACTCCACCTCGCCGACCAGCGCGGACTGGACGGCCGCGCCGAGCGCCACGCACTGCATCGGGTTGACGCCGCGCCGGATCCGGCGCGGGCCGAATACCTCGCCGAGCCGGCGGGCGACCAGCGGGATCGCGGTCGAGCCGCCGACCAGCACCACCTCGTCGATGTCCCCGACCGTCAGGTTGGCCTGCATGATGGCCTTGTGGGTCAGTTCGATGGTGCGCTCGATCCGGGCCTCGATCAGCTCCTCGAAGCGGGCCCGCTCGAACTCCGTCTCCAGCACCAGCTGCCCAGCGCCCAGGCCCGGCAGGATGACCTCGGAGGACTCCTGGTTGGAGAGCTCGATCTTGATGGTCTCGGCGGTGGCGGCGATCTTCGGACGGTCGCGCAGGTCGGGCTGGTACTCCGCGCCGTACTCCTCGCGGATGTCCTCCAGCAGCGCGGTGGTGATCCCGCGGTCGAAGTCGTCGCCGCCGAGCAGGTTGTCGCCCTCGATGCCGAGTACCGAGACCGAGCCGGGCACCAGCAGCAGGATGGAGATGTCGAAGGTGCCGCCGCCGAGGTCGTAGACCAGGACGGTCCGCCCCTCGTCGCCCGCCTCGGAGGTGATGCCGTAGGCGAGGGCGGCGGCGGTCGGCTCGTTGATGATCCGCAGCACGTGCAGGCCGGCCATCCGGCCCGCCTCCTGGGTGGCGGCGACCTGCCGCTCGCCGAAGTAGGCGGGGACGGTGATGACGGCGCGGTGGAAGGGCTCGCCGAAGCGCTGCTCGGCGTCCTCCTTGAGGCGGTGCAGGATGATCGCGGAGATCTCGATCGGAGTGTACGAGCGGCCGTTGAACCAGACGTTGACGTCGCCGTCGGTGCCCGCGGTGACCTTGTAGTCCACCTCCTTCAGGGCCGCCTGCACCTGCGGGTCCTTGAACTTGCGGCCCATGAAGCGCTTGACCGAGCGGATCACGTTGACGCCGTCGACGGCGATCCGGCTGCGCGCGGTGGAGCCCACCAGCAGCTCGCCCTTGCGGCCGCTGCCGACCACGGAGGGCGTGGCCTCCTGGTTCTGCCGGTTGAAGATGATCTCCGGCTCGCCCCGGCGCAGGTGGGCGACCACGGAGTTGGTGGTGCCCAGGTCGATGCCGAGTGTGCGGTACATGTCGTTCCCCTCTTGCCCCTCGTGGTCCTGGCTACTTCTTGCGCTTGGCCTGCTTGGCCACGGCCTTGCCCCGGCGGCGGGCCCGGGGCGGGGCCGCCTTGGGCTGGGCCCGGGTGATCGGGTCGACGGCGGCGGGCGCGGTCGCGAACGCGGCGGCGATGGCGGGCGGGACGGCCTCGGCGGCCCCGGGCGTGTCCGGCGCCTCGGGCTCGGCGGGTGCGGCGGTCCCGGCGGCTTCGGTGGCCTCGGTGACCTCGGTGGCTTCGGGCAGCTCCGGCTCCGGGAGCGGCGGCGGGAAGTCCTCCGCCGCGGCCCCCACCGGCCCGTCCCCGAGCTCCGGCCGCGGATCCGGCTCCGGCGCGGCGACCACCACCTGGGCCCGGCGCAGCACTTCGTCCCCCCAGAAGAACCCGGTCACCACCGTCCGCACCACCGTTTCCGGCGCCACCCCGGCGCGGGGCTCGGTGCCCACGATCTCGGTCAGGTCCGGGTCCGCCGTCATGCCCTCCAGCCGCATCGGCCGCACCCTGGCCTTGGCGAGTTGCCCGAGCAGCCGCCGCCGGGTGGCCTCCAGTCCGGCGCCGCGCCCGAGCGCCACCAGCTCGCGGTCCAGGCCGAGGGCGGCGAGCGCGTCGTCCACCTCGACCAGGATGCCCAGCAGTTCGCGCTGCTCGGCCCGGGCGGCCTGCTTCTGCTCCGTCAGCTTGCTCCCCAGCAGCGAGGCCCGGAAGAGCAGCCGGCCGAACGCCTGCTCCAGGTCGACGTCCTCGACGCCGGGCGGGATCTCCAGCCGCCGGCGGCCGTCGAGCGGGTCTGCGGCGGGCGCGAGAGTGGGAGCATCAGTAGGTACGTGAGTGGGTGCGTCGGTCATTCGGGAACCTCGATCTGCGGCAGCACGGACAGGTCCGCCGCATAGCGGGCGGGGATGGGCGGTTCGGGGTCGGCGCCGCCGGGAGCGGGCTCGGCGAAGTCGGCGGCCAGCTCGGCGCGGTGGAGGGCGGGCAGGGCGGCCGGCGGCAGCGGTGGGCGCTCGATCACCAGCAGCGGCTCGGCGAGCGCGGGGGCGAGCAGCTCGGCGGCCTGGTCGACCGGCTCGGGCGGGAGGGGCTGCTGGAGGTCCGCCTCCAGGCGCCGGTCCGGGTTGCGCAGCAGCGCGGCGGCCTCCTGGATCTGCTGGCGGGTGTACCGGCCGGCCCGCATCGCCGGTCCGACGGCGAGGTTGATCTCGCGCACGCCGGCCGTGAGCGGGATGCCCAGGACCTCGTACGGCGACGGTTCGTTCAGTGGCATGGCGGGCGGTCTCTCTCCTCACGGTGTCGGGGACGGCTCGGGGCGGCGGCCCGGGTGGCGGCCTGCGGTCTGCGGTCTGCGGCGTACGGTCTAGGACGACGCCAACTTCCCTGCGGTTGCCGTCAGTAGAGCGAGTTGATCCGCCGCTGCATGACGTGCAGCTCGACGTCGTCCGGGCTGTACTCGACGGCCTTGCGGGCCAGGTCCCGGGCCTCGCGCAGCTTCCGGGCATTGGCCTGCTGGACGGCGAAGGAGCCGTAGACGATGCCGAGTTCGCGGCGCAGCTTGTCGGTGTCCTCCGCGGTGCCGGACAGTTCGAGCGCCTCTTCCAGCAGCCGGATCGCCGCGCGGTAGCGGCGGCCCTCGTAGTGGCTGATGGCCTTGCCGCGCCAGACGCTGACCATCAGCCGGCGGATGTCGGTGGAGTCGTCGTAGGACCTGGCCTTCTGGAGCATCGCGGCCTGGTCGGTGAACGGCTGGTCCTCCATGCCGTCCACCACGTGGTTGGCGAGCATCACCGAGACCCGGCGCGGGGCCTCCTGTTCGACCCCGCCCTCCCATTCCGGGTCGGCGCGCAGCGCCTCGGCCATCCACTCGACGGCGCGCCGGCGGTCGTCGGCGAAGGCGGCCGAGCGGGCGAGCTGGCGCAGCACGAAGGCGAGGCCGAGCCGGTGGTCCGGATCGGGGTTGAGTTCGATCAGCGCCCGCCAGGCTTCGGCGGCCTCCACGAGTTCCGCGTCGGTGGCGTCGGCATGGCTGAGCTGGCCGGCCCGGTTGCCGAGGGCGGCCTCCAGGAAGTGGCGGGCGGTCGGGTCGCCGGGTGCCAGCTCCAGGCTCTTCTCCAGCAGGGCGAGGGCGCGGGGGTAGTCCTTGTCCTCGTTGTTGATCTTGCGCGCCCACTGGGCGTAGGTGGCACCGAGGTCGCCCTGCACCTCGGGGTCGTCGGGGGCCAACGCCAGGGCCTTCTCCAGGAGTTCGGCGGCCCCGGCCTGGTCGTCCAGGTTGTTCTTGAGCAGCGCGCGGGCCGCTCGCAGGCCGGACTCGGCGGCGATGGCGGCGGCGTCGGCGGGCAGCCTGGCACCGGGGACGGACCGGGCGCGGGTGAGGCTCTCCAGGGCCTCGCGCCAGTCCTGGTTGCGGTGGTGCTCGCGGGCCTGGCTGACCAGGGACTCGCCGAGCAGCGACTGCCAGTCCTCGCCGCGCCGCTGTTCGGGCACCGCGTCCAGGGCGGCGACGGCGGCGGCCTGCCGGCCCTGGAGCTGCAGGTAGCGCTGCGCGCCGAGGTCGCCGAACAGGCCGAGGGCCCGGGTGGGCGCGGGCGCGTCGGGGCCGGCGGGTCGCCGCCAGGCCCGTACGGCCTGTTCGAAGGCCTCGGCCCAGCCCGGGAGTTCGGGGTCGTCGCGGAGCAGCCCTTCGAGGGCGGGGCCGAGCGCGAGACGGCGGGCCGGGCGGCCGGGCAGGGTGATCCGGATGTCCTCCTGGGCGAAGGCGTCCGCGCAGTGCGCCTCCATGCCGAGGCGCAGCGTCCAGGCGGTGACCTCGTCGCCGCTGCGTCCGGCGGCCCGGTCCAGGGCGCGCAGGTCGTCGCGGAGGCGGTCGAGCAGGGCGGCGCGGGCGGCGGCCAGCCGCTGGGGTTCGGCGGTGCGGCCGGTGATCCGGGCGGACTCGGTCCACAGCTCGGGCTGGTGCAGGGCGGCGACCAGGCAGCCGAGCGTCCAGGCCCAGACCTCTTCGCCGGGGGCGTCGGGGACCTCGGGGACCTCGGGGACGCCAGGGGTATCAGGGGCATCAGGGGTGCCGGAGGCAGCGGCGGCGGCGAGCCGGTAGCCGGCCAGGCCGAGGGCGTGCAGCAGCCGGGGGTGGGCCGGGTCCTTGACCAGCAGCTCGCGGTAGACCTCCCAGGCCTCGCGGTGGCGGCCGTCGAGGGCGGCCTGGTGCGCCTCGTGCTCGGCCAGCAGGACGAGCGCGCCGGCCGCCCGCTCGCGGCCCGGCAGCTCGTGTCCGGGGGCGAGTCGGAGCGCCTGGCGCAGGTCGACGGCGGCCGGGCCGAGCCGCCCGGCCGCGAGGGCGGCGCCCGCCCGGCGGACCAGGACGGCGGCGCGGGCCGTCCCGGCGTCCGCGGGCAGGCCGGCCAGGGCGTCGTCCAGCCGGCCGAGTTCGGCGCGCAGCAGGGCCAGGTCGAGCCGGACGGGCGCGGCGGCTTCGCCCTCGCCGAGCGCCTCGGCCCAGCGGGCGAGCACGGGTTCGGCTTCTTCCGGGGTGCCGGCCCGGCGGGCGCAGTCGAGGACGGCGCGCAGGGCGGGGGCGGCGCAGCGCACGCAGCGGGCCGAGCCTGCGGCCTCGGGGGTGTGCTGGTGGTCGGTGCAGGCCTCGCGGCCGCAGCCGCCGCAGGTGCCGGCGGCGGGGCGGTCGCAGAGCGCGCAGTCGCCGGTGGGTGCCGCGCCCGCCGCCGTGCCCGAGGCCAGGAAGTACCGGTACCAGTCCAGTGCGGCGGCCCAGTTGCCGGCCCGTTCGGCGAGCAGGGCGCGCAGTCGGGCGGTCGCCGGGTCGCCGGCCGGGTCGGGCGGGCCGAGCAGGGCGATCGTCCGGGCCGGGCGGCCCGCCAGCAGGGCGACGGCGGCCAGGTGGTAGCGGTCGCGCAGGCCGCTGCCGGCGTCGAGCAGGGCGGTGACCGGCTCCGGGGTGCCCTCGGCCAGGGCGAGGGCGGCCCGCAGCCGGGCCTGGCGGTGGGTGAGGGCGCCGGGCAGGGTGTCGGCGAGGGCGAGCGCGGCGGCGGCGCGGGCGCGCGGTTCGGCGTGGTCCCGGCCGGTGACCAGCAGGTGGGCGGCCTCGCGCAGGGCGGCTTCGCGCAGGGCGGCCCGGTAGCCGGGGGCGGCCGGGTGCTCGGCGGTGGCCTGCTGCCAGAGTTCGCGGGCGGCGGTCGGGTCGGTGGCCAGGCGGGTGCGGGCGAGCCGGTCGCGGGCCAGGGCCCGGCGGGGGCCCAGGTCCTCGTCGTCGAGCGATTCCCAGCGGGCGAGGGCGCCGGCCGGGTCGTCGGCGCGGGCGCGGGCGAGGCCGTGGTGGAAGGCGGCGACGGCGGTCCAGCGGCTTCCGGGTTCGGTGTCGGCCTCGGCGCGCAGGACCGGCTCGGCCTGTTCGGCCTGGCCGGCGGCGAGCAGGGCGGCGCCGAGCCGGACCCTGGCGGGGCGCCAGTCGGGGGCCCCAACAAAAACAACCCCACCGCCCGCCGCAGCCCCCCCCCCAGGTTCCGCCCCCCCCCCCCCCCCCACCAAACCCCCACCAAACCCAGCAAAACCCAGCCCACCCAGCCAGACAGACA
>NZ_JBHVJT010000042.1:39812-67505 GCF_042798815.1 Kitasatospora sp. NPDC057738
CACCTCACTCTGCGTCGGGCCTCCCGTTCGCCCCCCCCCCCGAGGCCGGCCCGGTAGTCGGCGGCGGCCTCGGCGGGGCGTTCGGCCCGCTCGTGCACCAGGGCGAGGCCGAACCGGGCCGGGGCGAAGTCGGGCCGGACGGTCAGGGCGGCGGTGAACTGCTCCCGGGCCGGTTCGTCGGCGCCGAGCAGCAGGGCGAGCCGGCCGAGGGCGTAGCGGGGGCGGGGGTCGGTCGGGCTCTCGCCGGCGGCGGCGGCGAGGTCGGCCCAGGCCTCCTCGGTGGCGCCGAGGCGCTGGCGGGCCAGGCCGCGGAAGAGCAGGCTGTCGGTGCGCAGGGCCGGGCCGCGCCCCCACGGGGAGGGTTCGCCGGGGCCGCGGCGCAGGGCCTCGTCGAAGGCGGTGACGGCGGGTCGGTCGCGGTGCAGGGTGTAGAGCTGGGCGCCCCAGCGGAACCAGAGTTCGCCGCTGCCGGTGGGGGCGGCGGCGGCGAGCAGGGCCTCGGCGTCGGCGGCCCGGTCGGTGGCGCACAGCAGGGCGGCCCGGGCGAGCACGGGCCAGTCCCGGCCGGGCAGGGCGGCGAGGGCGGCGGCGGTGACGTGTTCGCGCTGGTCGGGGGCGCCTTCGCGGCAGCGGTGCTGCAGCCAGTCGACGGTGCGGGCGGCGGCTTCGGCCTCCTCGCCGGGCTCGGCGCCCGCGGCGGTGGCCTGGAGGAAGGCGAGCAGCGGGCCGAGGTCGCCGTCGGGGGCCCGCATCCGTTCCTCGGCGAGGCGGCGCAGGCTCCACCGGGGCAGCTGCCGGGCCGGGTCGGCGAGCAGCGGGTAGGCCTCGCGGTGCAGGGCGAGGGTGGCCTGCTGGTCGCCGGTGGGGGCGGTGGCCTCGGCCTGGCCGAGCAGGGCGAGGCCGCGCTGCGGGCGCAGTTCCTCGGGGGCGTCGGCGAGTCGGCGGGCCAGCCGGGCGTAGCGGCGGCGGGCCTGGGCGGCCCGGCCGGCGGCGAGCCGTTCGGCGGCCGCGGCCAGCGCCTTCGTCACCGTCGCGGCGTCCAGGGTCCGTCGGCGGCGGGCCAGGACGACGGCGGCCGCACCGGCCAGCGCCAGTACGACCAGCAGCACCGCTATCAGTGCCATGCACCGTCCCCCTGTGTTCGGACACCGACCATCGCATGATCAACTGCCTTTGGGCGATCATGAGTTGACGTCGTGTCGTGATGTTGCCCGGGCGCCATCAGAATAGGCCCTCGATCGGACGGACGAACAGGAAAGAGCACTATCCTGGGCATCGCGTCGCCGGCGGAACGGCAGCACGGCAGCGGCTCAACAGCAGCGCGCCAACAGCGCGTCCACAGCGGTCAGTAGCTTCGGGGGTCGTGTGTCGGAGTCGCGTTGGGTGCCCGGGCTCCGGTTCGGGCCGGAGTTCGACCCGGAGCAGTACGAACTCCTGGAGTTCCACCACCGGGGCGGTGAGGCCGAGGTGTGGCGGGCGGTTCGCACCGGACACAACGGGCGCAAGGAGCTGGTCGCCGCCAAGATCATGCTGGAGCGCGACCCGACCGAGGTGCGGCGCTGGCTCGGCCGCTGGGACGACGTCTCGCACAACGCGCACCGGCTGGGCGTCACCGACCTGGTGGTGCCCAGCTTCCTGCTCGGCCCCTCCCCGCACCGGCCCGGAACCCCGCCCGGCGGGGCACTGCTGGGCTACCAGATCTCGCCCTGGGTCGAGGGCGCGCCGCTGCACACCTGGGCGCGCGGCCAGCGCGGCGGCCCGTCGGCGGTGGCGGAGGTGCTGACCCGGCTCTGCCGGATCGTCGACGAGCTGCACCGCAAGCGCTGGGTGCACCGCGACATCTCCCCCGCCAACGTCCTGGTGGACGGCCAGGGGCAGGTCAAGCTGATCGACCTGACCTTCCTCGCCCCGCTGGACCACACCCTGACGGTCGCGGTGTTCACCCCCGGGCACGTCCCGCCGGAGGCCGAGCAGGTGGGCGGCTTCCCGACCACCGCCAAGGACCTGTTCGCGGTCGGCACCCTCGCCCGCACCCTGCTGCTGCCCGACCACGGCCGGCTGGACCACCGGCTGGCCGCCGAGCAGGCCCGCGCCGAACTGCTGGCCGCGGGCTACGGCGAGGAGTTGGCGCGCTGGGCCTGCGAGCCGCTGGCCCGCGAGCCGGACCGCCGTCCCTCCCCGCTCGGCCCGTGGGCCGCCCGGGGCCGCGAACTGCTGCGCGGCCACCGGCCGGTGGCGCGCACCGCGGGTCTGGCCGTGCTGCCCGACCCGGCCGGGGGGCCGCTGGTGGTCACCGGCGGCGCCGACGGCACCGCGCTGGCCGGGCCGGGCAGCCGCGACCGGCGCCTTCCGGCCGGCCAGGGTCTTTCCGCCGTAAGGGAGTTGAGCGCCGGCTGGGCCGGACCCCAGGGCGAGCTGGTGGTCTGCGCCGAGGACCGCGGCGGCACCCTGTGGGTCGGTACGGCGACCGGCTGGTGGGAGGCGGCCCGCGGGGTCAACGGCCTGGCGGGCGGGGTCGGTTCGACCGGGGAGATGACGGTCTGGACGGCGGCCGGCGGCGCACTGCGCTCCTACCGCTGGGCCCCCGGCCGCACCCTGACCGGGCAGGAACACCCCGGCTGCCCGGCCGACCGGGTGCTCGCCGCCGAGGAGGAGCGGCCCGGCGCCTGGCTGCTGCTGGTCGAGCACCGCGAGCGGGTGCTGAGCTGGCGGCCCGGCGCCGCGCGGCCGCCCGTCCCGGTGGGCCCGGCCGGTCCGCTGCGCGCCGGGGCGCTGGCCCGCACCTCCGCCGGACCGCAGGCCGCCACCCTGCGGGCGGACGGCTCGGTCCAGTTGCACACCCTCGGCGCGGCCGGGGCGGGCACCGAGATCGGCGACGGCGAGCCCTCGCTCGGCATCGCCATGGTGGGCCACCGCGGCGGCCCGACCGTCGCACTGGCCGGCGCGGGCGGCGTACGGCTGCGGCTGCCGGCCGGCGGCGCCTCCCGTCGGCCGCGCTGGTGGCGGCCCACGCTGCGCCCGGCCACCCGGGTGGCGCTGGCCATGGGCGACGACTGGCGGCTGTGCCTGGCGGCGGTGGTGGAGGGCGAGTTGCAGGTGTGGCAGGAGGACGCGGCGTACCGCTGGCAGGCGGTGGGGCTGCCGGAGGACTGATCGGCCGGACCGACGCCCGATCGGCCGGACCGACGCCGAGGCCCCAGAACCCTTTGCGGGGTTCCGGGGCCTCGGCCCGGCGGTGGGGAGTGGCTCGGGTCCTCGGCGCCTCGGCGCCCGGACGGACGCGGGGTCCCCGCGGAAGCGCGGACGAGGCGGAGGCGGCCGCTCAGCGGAAGCGGCGCAGCCGGAGGCTGTTGCCGACCACGAAGACCGAGGAGAAGGCCATCGCGGCCCCCGCGATCATCGGGTTGAGCATCCCGGCCGCGGCCAGCGGCAGGGCGGCGACGTTGTAGCCGAAGGCCCAGAACAGGTTGCTCTTGATGGTGCCCAGGGTCTTGCGGGAGAGCCGGATGGCGTCCGCCGCGGCCAGCAGGTCGCCGCGGACCAGGGTGAGGTCGCCGGCCTCGATGGCGGCGTCGGTGCCGGTGCCCATCGCCAGGCCCAGGTCGGCCTGGGCGAGCGCGGCGGCGTCGTTGACGCCGTCGCCGACCATCGCCACGATCTTGCCCTCGGCCTGCAGCCGCTTGACGGTGTCGACCTTGTCCTGCGGCATGACCTCGGCGATCACGTGCTCCGGCGCGATGCCGACCTCGGCCGCCACGGCCTCGGCGACCAGCCGGTTGTCGCCGGTGAGCAGCACCGGGGTCAGACCCAGTGCGCGCAGCTTGCCGATCGCCTCGGCGCTGGTCGGCTTGACCGCGTCGGCGACCTCCAGCACGGCCCGTGCCTCGCCGTCCCAGCCGACCGCGATCGCGGTGCGGCCGGCCGCCTCGGCGGTGCGCTTGGCCTCGGCCAGCGTCTCGGGCAGGTGCTGCGACCACGCGTTCAGCAGGGCCTCCCGGCCGGCCACCACGGCGTGGCCGTCCACCACGCCCTGGACGCCCAGGCCCGGGACGTTCTCGAAGCCCTCGACGGCGGGCAGTTCGCCGGCCTTGGCGGCGGCGGTGGCGATCGCCCGGGCGATCGGGTGTTCGGAGGCGTGCTCCAGGGCGCCGGCCAGGCGCAGCACCTCGGCCCGGTCCACGCCCTCGGCGGTGTGCACCGCGAGCAGGGTCATCTGGCCGGTGGTGACGGTGCCGGTCTTGTCCAGGACGATGGTGTCGACCTTGCGGGTGGACTCCAGCACCTCCGGGCCCTTGATCAGGACGCCCAGCTGGGCGCCGCGGCCGGTGCCGACCAGCAGGGCGGTCGGGGTGGCCAGGCCGAGGGCGCACGGGCAGGCGATGATCAGCACGGCCACCGCTGCCGTGAAGGCGGCGGTCCAGCCCTCGCCGGTGCCCAGCCAGTAGCCGAGGGTGGCCACCGCGAGGGTGATCACGATCGGCACGAAGACCGCGGAGATCCGGTCGGCGAGGCGCTGGGCGGCGGCCTTGCCGTTCTGCGCGTCCTCGACCAGCCGGGCCATCCGGGACAGCTGGGTGTCGGCGCCGACCCGGGTGGCCTCGACCACCAGGCGCCCGCCCGCGTTGACGGTGGCGCCGGTGACGGCGTCCCCGACCCCGACCTCGACCGGGACGGACTCGCCGGTCAGCATCGAGGCGTCCACGGCCGAGGCGCCCTCGACCACCACACCGTCGGTGGCGATCTTCTCGCCCGGCCGGACCACGAAGCGGTCGCCCACCGCGAGGTCCGCGATCGGGATGCGCAGTTCGGTTCCGCCGCGCAGCACCGTCACGTCCTTGGCGCCCAGTTCCAGCAGCGCCTTGAGCGCGGCCCCGGCGGTGCGCTTGGAGCGCGCCTCGAAGTAGCGGCCGGCCAGGATGAAGGCGGTGACGCCGGCCGCCGCCTCCAGGTAGATGTTGGACGAGCCGTCGCTGCGGCCGATGGTGAACTCGAAGCCGTGCCGCATGCCCGGCATCCCGGCGTCGCCGAGGAACAGCGCCCACAGCGACCAGAGGAACGCGGCGAGGGTGCCGAGCGAGACCAGGGTGTCCATGGTCGCGGCGCCGTGCCGGGCGTTGGTGAACGCGGCCCGGTGGAACGGCCAGGCGGCGTAGGTGACGACCGGGGCGGCGAGGGTCAGCGACAGCCACTGCCAGTTGTCGAACTGGAGGGCCGGCACCATCGCCATCGCGATCACCGGCACGGCGAGCGCCACCGCGGTGAACAGCCGCTGGCGCAGCGGGGCCAGTTCGTCGGCCGGCCCGGGCCGCTCGGCGTCCGCGCCGCCCGCCGCGGCCGGGGGCGCGGGCAGCGCGGCGGTGTAGCCGGTGGCCTCGACGGTGGCGATCAGGTCGGCGACCTCGACCCCGCCCTCGAAGGAGACCTTCGCCTTCTCGGTGGCGTAGTTGACGCTGGCGGTGACCCCGTCCATCCGGTTGAGCTTCTTCTCGATGCGGGCCGCGCAGGAGGCGCACGTCATTCCGCCGATCGAGAGTTCCACCTCCGCGGAGGCGGGTGCCTGGGTAGTCATCGTCGCTCCTCGTGACGTCGTCGTGCGGTACGTTCGGCGGCCGGGCCTTCATACCTAGGAGGGGTATCGGGCGGTGCCGGGTTCATTTATACCCCCGAGGGGTATCGACCGCAAGGGTTGAGCGATACCCCCGGCAGGTATTTTTCCGGGGCGGCGATCGCTTGACTCGATACCCCCATGGGGTATTCACTCAAGGCATCGAACCCCGCCGGAACCCCGAGGAGGACCCCATGGCCGGCTACCACGACGACAAGGACCGGCTGCTGCGCCGACTGCGCCGCGTCGAGGGCCAGATCCGCGGCCTCCAGCGCATGGTCGACACCGACACCTACTGCATCGACACGCTCACCCAGGTCTCGGCCGCCACCAAGGCCCTCCAGTCGGTCGCCCTGCAACTGCTCGACTCCCACCTCGCCCACTGCGTCCACGACGCCATCGCGGCCGGCGGCGCCGAGGCGGACGCCAAGGTCGCCGAGGCCACGCAGGCCATCGCCCGGCTCATGCGGGCCTGAGCGCCCGCCCCACCCCCCTTTCGCTCCGCGCCACGAGGAGAAACCGCGTCATGAACACCCCGCTGCGCATCACCGCCTTCGCCGCCGGACTCGCCGCCGCCTTCGGCCTCGCCCTCGGCGTCGGCCACGCCACCGGCAGCGGCGGCCCCTCCCCCAGGCCCGCCATGGCCGGGCACGCGGGGCACACCGAGGAGTCGGGCGGCGGCGCCGAGCACCTGCCCGGCGGGCTCCAGATCTCCGAGCGCGGCTACACGCTCAGCGTCGACAACGCTTTCGTGACCGCCGGCTCCCCCACCGACCTGCGCTTCCGCATCCTCGGCAGCGACGGCAAGCCCGTCACCGCCTACCAGCAGGAGCACGAGAAGGACCTGCACCTGATCGTCGCCCCGCGCGACCTGTCGACCTTCCAGCACCTGCACCCGACCCTGGCCGCCGACGGCACCTGGAGCGCCCGCACCGCCGTCCCCGCCGCCGGGGAGTACCGGGTCCTCGCGGACTTCACCCCGGCCGGCGCCGCCGAGGGACTCACCCTCGGCGCCGACCTGCACGCCGCGGGCGACCTGCGGCCCGCCCCGCTGCCGGAGACCGGACGGACCGTCACGGTCGACGGCTACACCGTCACCCTGGGCGGCGACCTCACGCCCGGGCGCAGCGGCAGGCTGACCCTGAGCGTCAGCAAGGACGGCAGGCCCGTCACCGACCTCCAGCCCTACCTCGGCGCGTACGGCCACCTCGTCGCGCTGCGCGCCGGCGACCTCGCCTACCTGCACGTCCACCCGGACACCGGCGCCCCGGGCCCGGAGATCGGCTTCACCACCACCGCCCCGAGCACCGGCGGCTACCGCCTCTTCCTGGACTTCAAGCACCAGGACACCGTCCGCACGGCGGCCTTCACCGTGACGACGGACGGCGCCGCCGGGGCCCCGGCCCCCGCCGACCACCAGCACTGAGCGGGCCCGTCCGCGGGGCGCCGGACGATCCCGCGCCGACCGCCCCGCCCGGACGGCGCGTACGACGCGTACGACCGCCCCGCTCGTACGACGCGTACGGCTCGTACGGCCGCGGGCCGCCGGTCCGCGTCAGCGGGAGCAGCCGATCCCCCAGGCCGCGGCCCGGGCCGCGGCGGCCGCGCGGTTGGGGAGGTCGAGCTTGGCGAGGATGTGCTCGATGTGGGTCCCCACCGTGCGCGGCGTGATGTACAACCGCTCGGCGATCTCCCGGTTGGTGCGGCCGGCCGTCAGTTCGGCCAGGACCTGGAGCTCCCGGGGCGAGAGTCCGCCGGGCCGGGCCGACGCGGGCGGGACGGCCGCGGTCGCGCCCTCGGGCCGCGAGCCCGCCCGGGGGGCGACGGCCGCGGCGAGCGCCTCGCTGAGCAGAGTGACCACGGCCCGGGCGGGATCGGGCGCGCGCCGCGGCCGACGGGTGCTCACGTTCAGCATCCCGACGTACCGGCCGTCGACGGCGAACAGGCACTGGGCCACGCCGTCCTCGATGCCGAGGGGGCGCAGCACCTCCCGGAAGCCCGGTGAGGCCGCGAGGAGCCGCCCGGGGACGTCCCCGAGCCACAGGCCGCCCCGGGCCGGACTGCGGAGCACGGGGAACACCGGATCGCGGTGCAGGCGGGTCTCGATGTACGCGGTGGCGTCGTCCGGGTAGCTCCCGGCCAGGGTGGTGTGGTGCCCGCGCAGCGGATCCCACCGGGCCAGGGAGGCGTGGTCGTACTCCATCACCTCCGACAGTGCCGCCAGGACCGCGTCGAGGCCGGTCGTACCGGCCGCGGCACCCCTGGCGGCCTCGCGGACCCGGACGGCCGCGTCCAGGATGTCCGTCCCGTTCCGTTCCGCCCCGCTTCGCTCCGCCGCCACCGTCCAAGGATGATCATGTGCCCGGAGTTACGTCAATCGCGCAGGGCGTCGTGCACGATCCGCCCGTCCATGACGGTGAGGAGGACGGGCATCGTCGGGATGTCGCGGGGATCGGCGGCGAGCAGGTCCCCGTCGAGCACGCACAGGTCCGCGGCCTTGCCCGGCTCCAGGGAGCCCTTCCAGTCGTCGGCGAAGTCCTGCCAGGCCGGGTCGATCGTGTAGGTGCGCAGCGCCTCGGCCAGCCCGATGCGCTGCTCGGGGCCGCTGACCCGGCCGGCGGCCTTGGACTCGCGCAGCATCATGGTGGCGACGCCCTGGCGCCAGTCCGGGTGGGTGACGGGCGCGTCGGATCCGCTCGTGACCCGCACACCGGCGTCGACGGCGTCGCGGTAGGGCCAGGCGTACGCGGCCCGCTCGGCGCCGACGAGTTCCTCCTCCATGTCGGCGACGGTCCACTTGATGGTGGGGTTCATGTTGACGCCGAAGCCGTGCGCGGCCAGCACCTCCATGCTGTGCGCGGTGAGGAAGTCGCCATGGATGACGTAGTGGCGGGCGTCGGGCCGCGGGTGCTCGGCCACGGCCGCGGCGAAGGCGTCCGCGACGGTGTCGATGGCCCGGTCGCCGGTGACGTGGACGCCCAGCTGGTGCCCGGCGGTGTGGGCGAGCCGGATCATGGCCCCGATCCCGGCGGTCCGCTCGGTGTCGGTGTCGCCGCCGACGCACAGGGAGCCGCAGCCGCCGCCGACGTACGGCTCGTGCATCCAGGCCGTCCTGTTGGGGACGATGCCGTCGGCGAAGACCTTGACCCCGTGGACCGCGAGGCGGCGCGGGTCCGTGTCGCCGGGCCCACCGAGGGCGGCGAGGCCGCGGGCGAACTCCTCGGTGGTGCTCGCCATGCCGGTGGGCAGCAGCAGGACGCCGACGCGGGCGGTCAGTTCGCCGTCGGCCAGCAGCCGGCGGTACACGTCGAGGGTCTCCTCGCCGAGCGCGCCCCTCATGATGCCCTCGCCGCCGGGGCCGAGCCCGGGCTCCGTGTAGCTGGTCACGCCGAGCCGGGCGAGGGTGGTGAGGGTCGTCCTGATCGCGGCGGTCCGCTCCTGCCGGCCGAGCGGCGGCAGCGCGTTCCGGACGAGGGCCTGGGCCCCCTCGTGGAGCAGCCCGGTGGGCTCTCCCGCCCCGTCCACCACGATGGCCCCGCCGGGCGGGGCGACGGTGTTCCGGTCGATCCCGATGAGCTCCAGGGCCTTGGAGTTGACCCAGGTGGCGTGTCCGGAGAAGGAGTACAGCACGACGGGGTGGTCCGGGCTCACGGCGTCGAGGTCGTGCCGCGAGGGCTGCCGCGAAGGATCCAGGAGGCACTCGTCGAGGTACCCGGTGTCCCAGCCGTGCCCGGTGGCCCACTGCCCGGCCGGGGTGCGTCCGACGGCCTCCCGCACCGCCTCGGCCACGTCCCCGAGCGAGGACACCGCGGGGTGGCCGAGGTCGAGGGAGAGCGGCGGCGTCGCCATGCCGAAGGCGCATCCGTGCAGGTGGGAGTCGTTGATGCCGGGAAGCAGCGTCGCCCCCCGAAGGTCGACGACCCGGGTGCGGGGCCCGATCAGCGGCGCGACGTCGTCCTTTCCGCCGACGGCGCTGATGACCGCACCGGTCACCGCCAGGGCCGAGGCGACGGAGAAGTCCGCGTCGACCGTGACCACCCGCCCGCCGAGAAACACCAGATCCGCATACGCCGCACACGTGTCCACAGGACGTCCTTTCGGGAACCGGGCGCACCGCGGCCACCCGCGCACGCTCCTGCCAGGACTATGGCCGCGCCCCCGCCGCCCGCACATCGGTCATCCCACCGATGCGCGCGGGCCCGGCGAGGTGGACGGGCCCGGCGAGGAGGGCGGGGCCAGTACGGCGGTCAGTGCGGCGGTCCGTGCGGCGGCGGCCCGGATCAGCCTGCCGCCCGCGGGAGTTCGCCGACACGGTCGACCGCCCCCTTGACGAGGACCGCGGACGTGCCGACCACCGTCCCCGCCGGCCCCGCCTCGCCGGCCTCGCTGAGGACCGTGCGCTCGCCGAGGAACGCGTACGTGGTCCGGTCGAAGACCCACTGCGTCTGCCGCCCGTGCGCCGTACGGGCCACGGCGACGCCCTCCCGGCCGGCGGCGTCCCCGGCCGACGGGACCACGGTGACCCCGGGGATCCGCTCGGCGGCCCGGTAGAGCGAGGCACTGACCCGCGGCGGCGCCCAGGTCTCGGCCAGCAGGTTGCCGATCGCCGCGAAGGCCCGCTGGTCCGGGTCCTGGCCGGCGCCGCCCCGGCCCGCACCGGCCTGGCCCGCACCGCCGGTCTGTTCCCGGATCAGCCTCAGCAGGGCGTCCGGGTCGGTGGGCAGGGAGGCGACGTACGCGTGGGTCGGTTCGCCGATCGACGGGCCGCTCCCGCGCGAGGCGTCGGGCCGCGGCGACGCCCCCGGCCGGTCGAGGAGGAGGACCGGCCCGTCCTCGCCGAGCCGGGTGTCGGGCCCGCCCTCCTCGCGCAGCAGGCCGGGACGGCTGCCGTCGGCGGACAGCCAGACCTGCCGGGTGTGCGCGGGAGCCAGCGCCACGGGACCGCCCGCCGCACTCTGCGCGGCGTAGGCCACCCTGCTCTCGATGAAGACGAACCGGTCGGCGCCGACCGTCGGCTGCTCCGGCCCCGCCGCGGCGGCGAGCGCGATCCGGTCGAGGAGCCGAGCCGCTTCGGAGGTGACGGCGGCACCGCCCTGCGCCACCGTGCGGTCGCGCCCGGCCGTCCCCGCGCCCCCGAGGTCCACCGCCAGGACACCGGCGACCGCGAGCGCGCAGGCCAGCGCCGGCACCGCGATCCGGAACCTTGCCGGACGCCGGAACGGGGCCCGTGGGGCGGAGCGGCGGCCCGGCGGCTCCGCGGATGCGGCGGCCCGGCGCAACACCTGTTCCCTCAGCAGCAGTTGACGATCCGCGCCCAGGCCGGGCACCGCCGGCGGCGGCAGCAGCTCGGCGAGCTCGCGGCGCCCGGACTCCTCGGACGCGTCCGATCTCCCGGGTCCCCCCGACTCCTCGGGCTCCCTGGGCTCCTCAGGTTCCCCGGGCTCCCCGGACGACGGGCGCGGCCTACCGCGCCATGGGGTGGCGTTCATCCGTGGCTCTCCTGGGTCGACGGCCGGAGCGCGGGGAGGCGGCCCGGTACGGGCAGGGCGGGGGCGGCGGCACGGGCCCTGGCGTGCGCCCTGGCCGCGGCTCTGGCCTCGGCACGGGCCTCGGCCTCGGTGAGTTCGCGCAGTCGGGCGCGGGCCCGGGACAGTCGCGAACGGACCGTGCCGACCGGCGTGCCGAGCGCCTCGGCCGCGCTCGCGTAGTCCAGTCCGGCCCACACCACGAGGGTGAAGACCTCCCGGTCGCGGCGCCGGAGCCGGGCGAGCGCCCGGCGGGCGGCACGCAACTGCTCCACGTCCGCGAGGTGCGCGACCAGGTCGTCGGCGAAGTCCGGGACCGAACCGCGCTCCGGGATCCGGGCGAGCGCGAGGTCACGGCGCCGACGGGCACGGGCATTGCGGCGCATGACGTTGGTCGCGATCCCCAGCAGCCACGGGCGCAGCCCGTCGCCGTCGGGGTGCAGCCGCTCCCGGCCTCGCCACGCCTCCAGGAAGGTCGTCGAGACGACGTCCTCGGCCTCCGCCCAGTCGCCCGTCACGCGCAGGGCGTAGCGGTACAACACCTGGGCGTGCTCGTCGTACAGCTCGCCCAGGACGTCCGGGTCGCCGCGACGAAGACGCGTTCTCATGAGTGCTTCCACACTCTGCCCTGCCCGGTCCGGCGCCCGGGTTCCGGTGACGTGCGTCACAGGAACTCCCCCGTCCGTCCGAGCAGTACAGGACATGACCGCAACCTCCGCTCCCCGTTCCGCACGCCGCTCCGTCGCTCGTTCCGTCCCTCGCTCCGCCGCCCGCTCCGCCTCCCGCTCCGCCTCCCGTTCCGTTTCCCGCCGGAACGCCCTCCGGGCCCTGGCCGTCGCCGTCGCCCTGGTCGGCACCTCGACCCCCGCCTTCGGCGGCACGGCCCTCACCGGCACGGCCTTCGCCGCGGAGCCGGAGACGTACACCCTCACCGTCAAGCACCTGGACCGCGCCGGCCGCGCGACCGCGCCGTACCGGACCAGCGTCACCGGGATCTCCGGCCCCGGCGCCGACACCTCGGTCCAACTGGACGCCCCCTCCGGCACCACCACCGTGCGGCTGCCCAAGGGCCGGTACCTGCTGGACAGCAATCTGACCTCGGGCCTGGAGCCGGGCGGAACGATCTGGACGGACTGGATCGTCCAGCCGCGCCTCGACCTCGACCACGACACCACCGTCACCGTCGACGCGCGGACCACCGCCCTCGTCGACGTCCGGCCGCCGGACGACACCGCGCGCTTCCGGCACAGTGGGATGTTCGTCGAGGTCACCCACGAGGGTGCCACCCGGACCGTCAACGTCGCCAACGGGTCGCCGAACCTGCGCGTCGCCCACCTCGGGCCGGAGACCGGGGCCGGGGAGGTGAAGCAGTGGTTCGACGTCAACTGGGAGACCGGCACCCGCGGCTACCTGCTCGGCAGGACCTTCTCCGGCACCCGCGCGCTGACCGGGCTCAGCAAGCGCTACTCCGCGCGGGAACTGGCCACCGTGAACATCCGCGGTGCCGCCGGACCGGGCGGCGCCGGCACCGCACTCGTCAGCCTCCAGCCGACCGACGGGGCGAGCATCGGCGAGTCCCGGAGCATCGCCACCCCCGGCACCGCCACCTTCCTCGTCGCACCCGAGCGCGGCACCTGGGACATCGGCGTCACCGTCCCCCGCGCCGACGGCAGCAGGCCGAACCACTACACCGCCGACCGCCTCGCCGTCCGGGCCGGCACCACGACCACCCACACCTTCGACGGCCCCGTCTTCGGCCCCGCACTCACCGACCGGCCCGCCGTCTCCCGCGACGGCGACCGGATCACCGCCGACGTCCCGCTGCTCGCCGACGGCGACGGCCACGCGCCGTGGACCCCGTCGTTCGACACCGCCCACACCTCGCTGTACCGCGACGGCGTGCTGGTCGGCGCCGCGTCCGGCGCGGCGGGACGCGGCGAGTTCACCGTGACCCCGGACAAGGCCTCGTACCGCCTGGCCGCCACCGCGACCCGCAAGGCCGCGGCCGGCGCGACCACCCGCGTCAACGCGTCCTGGACCTTCACCTCGGCCGCCACCACCGGGCCGACCGCCCTCCCGGTGAGCGTCGTACGGTTCTCGCCCGAGCTCACCCCGGCCGGCACCGCGACGGCCGGCAGCCCGCTGCGCGTCCCGATCACCGTGCAGGGCGCCGCCGCGGACGGCCGCGCCCGCTCCCTGACCGTCTCGGCCTCCACCGACGGCGGCGCCTCGTGGACCCGCCTCCCGGTCGAGGCCGGCGCCGTCACCGTCCAGAACCCGCCGGCAGGCACCGCCGTCTCCCTGCGCGCCGAACTCACCGACGCCGACGGCAACACCCTCGACCAGACCATCTCCGACGCCTACCGCACCCGGTGACCCCCGCCCACACCTGACGGCCGCCCACCGGAAGTCCCGGCCTCGCACGGGTGGAGTCCAGCGGGGTGGCCGGGCCGGTTCTCACCGGCCCGGCCGCCCATGACCGCCAACGGCAAGGGGCTCCCCGCGCCCGCCGGCCTCGCGGAACGGATCTGCGGGGGGAGTTCGGGGTCAGGCGGGGGTGGCGGTCAGGGGGCGGGCCGTCGGGTCGAGGTTGCGGTGGATCTCCAGTGCGGCGGTGGAGCGGTTCAGGGTGATGTAGTGCAGGCCGGGGGCTCCCTCGCGGAGGAGGCGCTCGGCCATCCGGGTGGCGTGGTCGACGCCGATGCGGTGGGCCGCCGCGCGGTCGCCGCGGGCCGCTTCCAGTCGCCGCGCCAGGCCGGCCGGGAAGGACGCGCCGCTGAGCTCGGCGAAGCGGCTGATCTGGCGCACGTCGGTGGCGGGCATGATCTCGGGGATGACCGGGGTGTCGCAGCCCGCCGCGGCCAGCCGGTCGCGCAGCCGCAGGTAGTGCTCGACCTCGAAGAACATCTGGGTGACGGCGTAGTCGGCGCCGGCGCGGCACTTGGCGACGAAGTGCCGGATGTCGCCGTCCCAGTCCGCCGAGCGCGGGTGGCGTTCCGGGAAGGCGGCCACGCCGACGGTGAACGCGCCGCAGTCCTTGACCAGTTGGACCAGCTCGGCCGCGTACCGCAGGCCCTGCGGGTGCGGCTGCCAGGCGCCGTTGGGGTTGCCCGGCGGGTCGCCGCGCAGGGCGAGGACGTCGCGGATGCCGGCGTCCGCGTAGCGCCGCAGGACGGCCTGGAGTTCGGCGGTGGAGTGGCCGACGGCGGTCAGGTGGGCCACCGGGCGCAGGGTGGTCTGCGCGGCGATCAGCTCGGTGGTGCCGATGGTGCGGTCGCGCGAGGAGCCGCCGGCGCCGTAGGTGACCGAGACGAAGGTCGGCGCGACCGCCTCCACCCGCCGGATCGCCGCCCACAGGGCGCGTTCACCGGCCTCGTCCTTGGCGGGGAAGAACTCGAAGGAGTAGGTCCGCTCGCCGGCCGCGAGGATCTCGCGCAGGCCGCGCAGGCCGCGCAGGCCGCGCAGGCCGCGCGGGGCGGCGGGCCGGGTGCTCTGGTCCATGGGGTTCACCTCTGGTGGTGGTGTCGGTCGTCCGGGGATGCGGGGCAGCTCCCCCACCTTGCCCGGGCACCCGCAACAGGACTGTCACAGCGCCGTGTTGACGCCCGCGCCGCGCCGGACAGCACTGCGCCGGCCGGACGGGAGGCGCCGCGGCGAACCCTCTTCATTACCCTAGGGGGGTATGGTATGTTCACCAGCGAAGCAGCCGCCCGGACAGCCCGGCCGGCGCCGGACATCCACGACAGGAGCACACCCATGAGCGAGACCACCGTCACCGTCGAGTCCGCCGCCACCGAGACCTCCTCCTGCTGCGGCTCGTGCGGCACCGGTGCCGGCGCGGCCCCGGCCGCCGAGTCCGCCCGGACCTCGGTCTTCCAGGTGAAGGGCATGACCTGCGGCCACTGCGTCACCTCGGTGACCGCCGAGTTGAAGAAGCTCGACGGCGTCGACGACGTCGCCGTGGACCTCGCCACCGGCACGGTCACCGTCGGCAGCACCCGGTCGCTCGCCGACTCCGAGGTGGCCGCCGCCGTCGACGAGGCCGGCTACGAGCTGGTCGGCCTCGTCGAGGGCTGACCCGCGGACGTCGGCCCGGGCGGGCACCACCCCGCCCGTCCGGGCCGACTCCCCCTACCGCGCCGCCGGTAGAGTGTGGGCACGCCTCACCGCACAGGAACCGGAGACGGCCATGGCCAGCTACAGCTCCCACAAGGACGACTTCCTCAAGCGGCTCCGCCGCATCGAGGGCCAGATCCGTGGTCTTCAGCGCATGGTCGAGCAGGACACCTACTGCATCGATGTCCTGACCCAGGTCTCCGCCGCCAGTCGCGCCCTCCAGTCCTTCGCCCTCCAACTCCTCGACGAGCACATCGAATGCTGCGTCCGGGACGCCATCGCCGAGGGCGGCCAGGAGGCGGGCACCAAGATCCGCGAGGCCAATCAGGCCATCGCCCGTCTGGTCAGGTCCTGACCTTCGTCAGCGACGCAGGCTCCACCCCGGCTCCCGGCCGCTCACGCGCCGGGAGCCGGCGCCGTTACGGGGTGGGGGTATGCTCGACGGCCATCCGGCTTGTGGAGGTGCCGACTTGGGGGATCAACCGGGTCGTCGATCGATGACGCCCCGACACCCCGACGCCCCGACACCCCGACGCCCTCAGACCCGGTCGAGCGGGCGGTGCGGGCCGTCGGGCAGCTCGACCGCGACGGTGTCGCCGGGCCGGACCGGGCCGCCGGTGCGGACGATGCCCATGATTCCGGCGCGGCGCACGATCGTGCCGTCCTCGGCGCGGCCGACGACCTGCTTGAGCAGGCCGGGCCGGTAGGCGTCGATCTGGGCGCACGGGTTGCGCAGGCCGGTGATCTCCACCGCCGCCTCCGGGCCGATCCGCAGCACGGCGCCGACCGGCAGGCCGAGCAGGTCCACGCCCTCGGTGGTGATGTTCTCGCCGAGCGCGCCCGGTGCCACGTCGAAGCCCGACTCGCCGAGTTCGGCGAGCAGTTCGCGGTGGATCAGGTGGACCTGGCGCAGGTTGGGCAGGGTCGGGTCCTGGGCGACGCGGGAGCGGTGCCTGACCGTCACCCCGGCGTGCACGTCGCCCTCGACGCCGAGTCCGGCGAGCAGCGTGATGCCGTCCCGGTTCGGCTTGGTGAACGAGTACTCGGCGTTGCTGCTGACCGCCACCACGGTGCCGCTCATGTTCCGGACTCCCTTCGCGGATGTTCGTTCGATCGACGCTGAGGCACGGCCACCGCGCGGTCAACCCTCCGAGGGTGCCCGCAGCAGCGGCAGCACGACCTCGTCCAGGATCTCCTCCACCACCCGGTCCGGCGCCACCGTCCCGCCCGTCAGGAAGGCGTCGCGCAGCAGGTCGAGCGGGAGCGAGACGACCCTCGGGGTGATCCGGTCGGGGTTGATCTCGCCCCGGCCGGCGGCTCTGCGCAGCATCGTCTCCAGGGTGTTCACCGGGCCGCCGGAGGTCAGCGAGCCGGTGAAGCGGGCCCGGAGTTCCGGGTCGCGGAGCAGGTCGACCAGGAAGGCGTGCACGGCCTCGCCCGGCAGGTCGTCGAAGCGGTGCAGCAGGCTGCGCATGAAGAGCAGCAAGTCGGTGCGCAACTCGCCGGTGTCCGGCGGTTCCTGGAAGTCCGGGGCGTTGCGGCCGAGGGCGGCGATGACCAGGGCGGGGCGGTTCGGCCAGCGTCGGTAGAGCACCGGTTTGCTGGTCCGGGCACGGGCGGCGACGCCGTCCATGGTGAGCCGGTCGTAGCCGTGCTCGACGAGTTCGCCCCAGACGGCGTCCAGGATCGCCCGTTCCAGTTCGTCGCCGCGCCGCCGCACCGGCTTGCCCTGCTCCACGGGTTTCCGCACCCACCCCTCGTAGATACGTTGCGTTTCTTGTGGGCCCGAGTCTACAGTCGGAAGCAGGAAACGCGCCGTATCTTATGGCCGGACGGCCGAGGGGGATCCGTCATGCACACCGTTCACAGCACTCGCCCCGCCCACCCCGACCGTGCGACCGAGGTCCTGGTGGTCGGCGCCGGCCCGGTGGGCCTCGCGCTCGCCGTCGGCCTGGCCCGCGCCGGGGTCTCCTGCCGCGTCGTCGAGCGGGAGCCGGGCTTCCGCGACCGGGGCGTGCGCGGCAAGGGGATCACCCCGCGCACGCTGGAGGTCTTCCACGACCTCGGCGTCGCGGACGCGATCCTCGACCGGGGCACGCTCAACCTCAAGGTCCGCACCTACGAGGGCGACCGGATCGTCGGGGAGGTCGACCCGGCGCCCACCAACCGCCCGACCCCCGACCGCCCGTACAACGGCATGCTGCTGCTCGCCCAGCACCACACCGAGGCCGTGCTGCGCGAGCGGCTCGCCGGGTACGGCGTCACCGTCGAGACCGGCACCGAGCTGGTCGGCCACACCCAGGACGCGGACGGCGTGCTCGCCACCCTCCGCCGCGACGGCCGCACCGAGCAGCTGGGCGCCCGCTTCCTCGTCGGCTGCGACGGCGGCCGCAGCACCGTCCGCAAACTGGCCGGCATCCCCTTCCTCGGCGAGACCTGGGACGAGGAACGCTTCCTGATGGCCACCCTGGACGTGGACGGCCTGGACGCCGACCGCATGCACCTGTGGAACCACCCCCGACTGGGGGTCGGCGCCCTGGTGCTGGTCCCGATGCGCGAGGACGACACCTGGGCCGCGCACGTCCTCGTCGAACCGGACGGGCACGGCGAGCTGCCGGCCCCGACCCCGGAGACCTTCCGCCGGCTGTTCGCCGAACGGGCCGGCCTGCCCGGGGTCCGGCTGCACGAGCCGACCTGGTCCACCGTCTGGCGGCCGACGGTCCGGATGGTCGAGCGCTACCGCGACGGCCGGGTGTTCCTCGCCGGGGACGCCGCGCACTGCCACTCTGCGGCGGGCGGCCAGGGCATGAACACCGGCATCCAGGACGCGCACAACCTGAGCTGGAAGCTGGCCGCCGTGCTGCGCGGCGCCCCCGAGGCACTGCTGGACAGCTACCAGGCCGAGCGGCTGCCGGTCGCCGCCGCCGTCCTGGCCGCCACCTCCGCCCAGCACCGCAGGCTGTTCAGCGCCGACGGCGCCCGCGCCCTCACCGACCAGTTCCGCACCATGTCCAACGCGGCGGGGGCCGACTTCACCGGGCTGTCGGTCGGCTACCGGGGCGGGCCGCTCGGCCGCGACCTCGACGACACCACCGGCATCCGGGCCGGCGACCGCGCCCCCGACGCGCCCTGCACCACCGCCGACGGCACGCCGACCCGGCTCTTCGACCTGTTCCGCGGCCCGCGCCTCACCCTGCTGACGGTCGGCGAGCACCCGGCCCTGGCCGCCGGCTCCACCCCGTCCGTCCCGTCCGACCCGTCGGACCCGTCGGACCCGTCGGACCCGTTCGATCCGCCCGCCCTCCCGGGCCTGCGCCGGGCCGCCGTGCTCGATCCCGACGGCCACGTCGCCCGGGCGTACGGGCTCCGCGGCGACGCCGTCGTGCTGGTCCGCCCGGACGGCTACGTCTCGCTGACCGGCGCCACCGTCGACCGGGCCACCCTCGCCGCCCACCTGGCGGACTACGCCCCGGTGGGCTGAGCCCCGCCCCGGGCCCGTTCGTCGGCGTCGGCGTCGGCGTCGGCGTCGGCGAGCCACAAGTACACCGGCGCGAGCCCGAGTTCGATCGCCATCAGCACCAGCTGGAACCAGTGCGGCCGGCCGTCCACCACGATCGACAGCACCCGCGCGAGGCCGCCCAGCAGGAGCACCGCCGCCAGCCACCGGACCGTCCCGGCGGGCACCGGCGCCTGCCGGGCGGCCCGGATCCAGGCGACGCCGTACCCGGCGAAGACCGCGCCCATGAAGCGGCCGAAGCTGCCGACCGTCGGACCGGCGTCCGCGATCCCGGGCATCGCGTCGTTTCCCAGCAGGATGTGGAGGAAGCCGATCGCCACGCAGGCGATCCCCATCGTCCACGTGAGCACCCGTAACGCCTTGGCCATGACCCACCCACCCGTCAGAGGTCTGGTTGACACGTGTCTACCAACCGTGCCCCACCAAGCTAGCGCCGACAAGTAGACATGTGTCAAGTAGCCTGGCCCGCATGCCAGTCCACGAACGACGCCGTCGGCTCTCCCTCGCCGAGCGACGCGCCCAGCTGCTCTCCGTCGGCGCCCGGATGTTCGCCGAACGGCCGTACGAGGAGGTGCTGATGGAGGAGGTCGCCGAGCGGGCCGGAGTCTCCCGCGCGCTGCTGTACCGGCACTTCGCGAGCAAGCACGACCTCTTCGCGGCGGTCTACCGGGAGGCCGCCGACGGCCTGCTCGCCAAGACCCGCTTCGACCCGGCCGACACCCTGATCGAGCAGCTGGTCGAGGGCATGGACGCCCACCTGGACTACTTCATCGCCAACCGGCACGCCGTGCTCACGGCCAACCGGGTGCTGGCCGGGGACCAGGTGATCCAGACGATCATCGCCGAGGAGCTCGACGCCCTGCGCGGCCGGCTGCTCGGCGTCCTCCCGCTCGCGGACGAGCGGGCGCGGCAGGCGGTGTCACAGGTCCTGCGCAGCTGGCTGGTGTTCGTCCGGGTGCTGGTCATCGACTGGCTGACCGAGGAGACCTGCACCCGCACCGAGCTTCGGGACGCCTGCATCGGTGCCGTACTGGGCGCCCTCCGGCCGCTGCTGCCCGCCGATCCGGCACCCGACCGGGAGCGCCGAGGGCATATCATCGGGGCGTAACGGGAGAAGCACCACAAGCGTCCAATTGCCTATGAATATATGACAATTACGCGCTTCGACTCCCCTCGACCAGCCGGACCTCCGAACCCCGCGAAGGGACCCATGGACTCCGTCGCAGCCGACCCCCGGACCACCCTCCCCCCACTCCACCGGCTCCCCCTCACCCCTGCCCAGCCGCCCCACCCCACCACCCTCCCGGACGGCACCCCCGCGTGGCTGATCACCCGCTACCACGACGTCCGGCAGGTCCTCGGCGACCCCCGGGTCACCCGGGCCGACCTGCATGACGTCGGCACCGCGGGTGCCACCGCCGACGTGGCCGCCAACCCGGCGTCCCTGTTCAACCAGGACGGGCCCGCCCACCGCCGGCTGCGCGGCACCGCCCAACGGGCCTTCACCCCGCGCGCCATCGCCGGCTGGCAGCCCTGGGTCGCCGCCGCCGTCCAGCAGTCCGTGGACCGGCTGGTCGCCGCCGGCCCGCCGGCCGACCTCGTCCCCGCGTTCGCCCGGCCGGTGCCGTTCGCCGTCACCACCCGGCTGATGGGGCTCGACGGGGACGGGCCCGACCACCTGGACGAGGAGCGGCTGCACCGCTGGACGCTCGCCCTGCTCGCCCAGGGCGAGGACGAGGGCGGGAACCAGAGCTCGGCCGATCTCCAGGCCGAGGACCGACGCGGCACCGAGACCGGTCACGACGACACCCTCGCCGAATTCGGCGCCTTCATGGGCGAGTTGGTCGCCCGCCGGCGCCGCGAGCCCGGTGACGACCTGGTCAGCCGGCTGGTCCGGGCCGCGGACCAGGACGGCGGCGTCCCCGAGGAGTCCCTCGTCTTCCTGGTCGCCGGGCTCACCGCCAGCGGCAACGAGAGCGTCGCCGGGGCCCTCGCCAACGCCCTGGTCTACGTGCTCGGCGAACGCCCCGAGCACTGGCCGCGCCTCGCCGACCCGGCCATCGCCGAGCGCACCGCCGAACGCCTGCTGCACTACATCCCGCTCGGCGACGACGAGGCCACCATCCGCCGCACCACCGCGCCGATCGAGGTCGGTGACGTCACCATCCCGGCCGGCTCGGTCGTCGCCGTCAGCCTCGGCAGCGCCAACCGCGACCCGGCCGTCCATCCCGAGGGCCTCGACGCCGACCTCGGCCTCCCGCTCGCCGCCCCCACCCTCGCCTTCAGCGCCGGACCGCACTACTGCATCGGCGCCTGGCGGGTCCGGCTGGAGATGCGCGAGTCCCTGCACCGCCTCGCCACCGCGCTGCCCGGCCTGCGCCTCACCGTCCCGGTCGCGGACCTCGCCTGGCAGCTCGGCGGCACCACCCGGAGCCCGGCCCGCCTCCCGGTGGACTGGTAGCCGCGTCCGGGAGCGCGGTCGGCGCCCCGCTCGGCGTCAACAGTCGGGCAGGGCGCTCGGTCACCGCTCCCGGCGCCGCTCGACGCACTCGGCGTCGCCGCGCCGGTGCTCATGTTCCCGCCGGACAGCGGCTGTTCCTCCGCACCGTTCGCCCGAACGGCTCGTCCGAACAGCTCGTCCGGACGGCTCATCCGAACAGCCCCTCCCCCAGCGTCCCGCCCTCGGGCGCGCCCGGCAGCACGTAGGCCACCGCCGAGGCCGTGTGCTCGACGAAGGCGTTGAGGGCGTCGCGGGCGGCCAGCCGGTTCTGGACCCGGGTGAACTGGGCCGGGTCGCGCATGAAGGCGCAGAACAGCAGGCCGCGGTCGCCCGGGCCGTCGTCGTAGCTGTAGCCGCGCCGCAGCATCCGGGCGCCGCCGTCCAGCCGGGGGCTGGAGAGGCGGACGTGCGCGGTGGCCGGGATGACGTACGAGCCGTCCGGGTTCTTGGTGTAGATGTCCGGCTCGTCGTGCTCCGCCGTGCCGGTGAGCGGGGCGCCGTCGCCGGCCCGGCGGCCCATCACCTGCTCCTGGCGGTCCCCGGGGAGGGCGGCGAAGGCGGCGGTGTCCATCCGGATCCGGCGGTAGACCAGCGTCGTCCCGTGCTCGTACGGTCCCGGCGGACCCCAGACCCACTGCCCGCTGTCCGTACCGTCCGGGTTCGCCGTGCCGTCCTTGAAGCCGAACAGGTTGCGCGGGGTGGCGCCCCCGGTCGTCCGGGCCAGGAAGCCGGACTGCGTCCAGCGCACCGTCGCGCCGGCCGCCCGGGCCGCATCGCCCACCTGCTCGGCGACCACGGACAGCGGCCAGCGGTCCACCGCGCACAGCTGGACCACCAGGTCGCCGCCGCCGCGCGCCGGGTCGAGCCGGTCCCCGGGGAAGGCGGGCAGCTCGGTCAGCAGGGCCGGCGGAACGTTCAGCCCCAACCGGGCGGCGAGGCCCGGCCCGACCCCCACCAGGCTGCTGAGCCCGGCCGGCCGGCCGTCCCGCAGCCGCGCGTCCGCCGGGCTGGCGCCCGCCGCCTCTGCCAGCACCCGGGTCAGCCCGCCGAGCAGGCCGCGCAGGGCGGCCCGCCCGTCCGAGGTCGCGGCGGGCGCCAGGTCGAAGGCCAGCAGCTGGGTGGCCGGCTGCTGCGGGGCCGTCACCCCGGCCTGCCGTTCGCCGTGGAAGGGTTCGGCGGACGGCTCCGGCGCCGCTGCCGGCCGGCCGGGGTCCGCCCGGCCGTCGCCGCCGCCCAGGGCCAACGCCGCGGCCCCGGCACCGAGTCCGGCGGCCGCCACCGCCCCGCCCGTGATCAGGGCCCTCCGACCCACACCGGTCCTGACGGTCGGTGTCCGGTCCTGCGCCTTTCCGGCTTCGGCATGCATGGGCGACATTGGAGACGATAGAACACGCCGTATGCAACTTTTGACCACCCGTCACCCCGGTCCGACCGCAACACCCCCACGCGGGGCCCGAACCGTCAGGCGTCTGCCCGCGCTGCTCGCCGCCGCCGTCCTCGCCCTCGCCGGCTGCTCCTCGGGCGGCTCGGCCTCCTCCGACGCCAAGCACCCGGACGGCACGGTCATCCGGGTCCCGCAGCACTTCCCGACCGTCCAGCAGGCCGTCGACGTGGCCCGCGAGGGGGACACCGTGCTGGTCGACCCGGGCACCTACCGGGAGAGCGTGCGCCTCACCAAGCCCAAGATCGTGCTGCGCGGCACCGACCGCAACACCGTGGTCCTGGACGGCGGCCTGCGGCTGGTCAACGGCATCACCGTCTCCGGCCCCGGCTCGGTGGTGGAGAACCTCACCGTCCACGGCTACCTCGCCAACGGCGTGCTGTTCACCGGCGTCACCGACGAGAAGCTGCAGCAGCACGGCGCCGGCGGCTCCGCCTACGACCCGCTGGACACCGTCCGCTTCCCGCCCGTCCAGGGCTTCCGCGCCAGCAACGTCACCGCGTACAACAACGGCCTGTACGGCATCTACGCCTTCGACGCCCGCGGCGGAGTCATCGAGGACTCGTACGCCTCCGGGGGCGCCGACTCCGGCATCTACGTCGGCCAGTGCAAGCCCTGCGACACCCTGGTGCGGGGCAACACCGTCGAGCGCAACGCCGTCGGCATCGAGATCACCAACGCCTCCGACAACCTCACCGTCGTCGGCAACCTGGTCCGCGGCAACCGGGTCGGCGTCACCCTCAACTCCAACGACCTCGAAGCCCTCGCCCCGCAGCACGGCGCGGTGATCGCGGGCAACGTCGTCACCGACAACAACGCCACCGACACCCCCCAACAGGCCGACGGCGCCTACGGCATCGGCATCGGGATCGGCGGCGGCACCGTCAACCAGGTGCAGCGCAACCTGGTCCGGGGCAACCGCGCGGCCGGGATCCTCGTCACCGACCCGCCCGGGCACCCGGCGAGCGGCAACCGCGTCGAGGACAACCGGGCCACCGGCAACGGCACCGACCTGGTGCTCGCCTCCGTCGATCCGGGCAACTGCTTCACCGGCAACCAGCCGGCCGTCCAGAGCCCGGACGGCCTGGAGGGCCTGGCGGGCTGCGCGGTCCAGGGCCGCGGCGCCCCGCCCCTCGGCCGGACCAGCCCGGTCCAGTCGCCGCCCGGCATCCCGTTCAGCCAGGTCCCGGCCCCGCCGGCCCAGCCGTCGCTGCCGGACCCGACCGCGCCCGGCCGCCCGGCGACCGACCTCCCGGGCCCGGTCGACCCCGGCGCCTACCCGCTGCCGGAGGCCGCGGACGCCGTGCCGAAGCACTGACCCCGGGCGCGACCGGGGGCGCGGGCGCTCGCGTCGCCCCGCCCGTGCCCGCCACGCCCCGCCCCGCCCCGGCCGGGCGGGCGGGGCAGGCGGGCGGGGCACAGGCGGGGCGGGCGGCCGGGAATCCGGCCGGATCCACCGAAGCCCACCGGACACTCCGGACACCGGCGGATGACCCCGACACCCCTCCCGACACGGACAGTTCGGGACACCTCAGGCAGTTCGGAAACCGCCCGAACGGCCCTCCGCGGACATGACATACTGCGTCGGTGACCTCAGCCGACCTGGCCGCGAAGCCCTCGAAAAGCCGTCCTCAACTGGGCCGGAAGTTCCACCTGCTGTGGTCCGCGTCGGCGATCTCCTCGGTCGGCGACGGCATGCGGGACTCCGCCCTGCCGCTGCTGGCGGTGGCCGTCTCCGACTCCCCCGGCGCGGTCTCCGTGGTCTCCGTCGCCGCGTCCCTGCCCTTCCTGCTGATGTCCCTGTACGGCGGAGTGCTCGCCGACCGGGCCGACCGGCGACGGCTGATGTGGACGATCGACGCGGCGCGCGCCGCCGTCGTCCTGGGCTTCGCCTGCTGGATCTTCGTCGCCGACCCGCCGCTGGTCGCGCTCGCCGCACTGGCCTTCCTGCTCGGCTGCGGCGAGACGGTCTTCTCCAACGCCGCCACCTCGGCCGTCCCCGAGCTGGTCCGCCCCGACCAGCTCGACGCCGCCAACGGCCGGATGCAGGCCAACATGCTCGTCGGCGGCAACCTGATCGGCCCGCTGCTCGGCTCGGCGCTGTTCGCCGTGGCCGCCGCGGCCCCCTTCACGGTGGACGGCGTGTCCTTCGCGCTCGCCGCCGTCCTGGTCGCCGCCACCGGCCGCTCCACCGCGCCGCGCACCCGGGCCGACCGCCGCCCGGTGCTCACCGAGATCCGCGAGGGCGTCGACTGGCTGCTCCGCCACCGCGACGTGCGGATGCTCGCCGTGCTCTCCACCCTCGGCGCGCTCGCCTGCTTCATGGGCACCACCATGATGGTCCTGATGGTCACCAGGGTCATCCACGCACCCGCCGCCGCCTACGGCATCGTCCTCGCGGCCGGCGCCATCGGCGGCACCGCCGCGAGCACGCTGGCCGGCCGGCTCAGCCGGCTGCTCGGCCGGGGCACCCGGATCGCCCTCGCCTTCCTGCTGATGGGCGTCTCGCTGATCCTGATGGGCCTGAGCACCTCGGTGGCCGAAGTGGCCGTGCTGTACGGCGTGGTCGGCTTCGGGATCGTCACCTGGAACATCCAGGCGATCTCGCTGCGCCAGCAGGCCGTGCCGAAGGAGCTGCTCGGCCGGGTCAACAGCTGCTACATGCTGCTCAGCCGTCTCGGCATCATGGCCGGCGCCGCCCTCAGCGGCTGGATCGCCTCCGCCGTCGGCATCCGCACCCCGCTGCTGATCGGCGGCGGCCTGCTGCTCGCCCTGCTGGTCGCGGTGCTGCTCCTGCTCCCGCGGATGGCCGCGCTGGAGGCCGTCCCGGCGGGCGCCGCGTCGAACTCCGGCGCCGGCGTCGAGGCCGGGTCCAGGTCCGGGTCCGAGGCCGAGTAACCCCGGTGCCGGAAGGGCGGCTTTCGCGTCCTCCCACTCAACGGCCCCTGCCGGCCGGTATGGTGACCCGAGGGGTGGCGCCGGGAAGACTGGTCGGTGCACAGCACCGCATGCCCTGAGGAGAGCCGTGAACGCCAACCACCCCACCGCCGCGGACCGGTCGACCGCCTCCGACTCCCCCGATTTCTCCGCTGCCTCCGCTGCCTCCGCTGCCTCCACTGCCTCCCGCGCCGAAGCGCCGCCCGTCGGCCTCGGCCCCCTGGTGCGGATCGACGGCGGCTGGTTCATCGGCGACCACGAGAGCACGGCGCACCTCGCCGTCCTCCCCGGGGGATTCGAGCACCGCGTCGCCGGGCGGGATCCGTTCCTGGTGCCGTGGGACCGCCTGATGAGCCTGCAACTCGGGTTCACCCGCGGCCGGTTCCCCAGCACGCCGGTCGGCGGCCTCCCGAACTCGTACGACGGCGCGATCGGCGCCCACGGCTCCTGCCTCAGCGCCATGGTCCGGCACCCCTACGACCTGTGGCGGCCCCGGTTCGTCCACCACGGGTGGTGGTACCCGGCGCCCGAGCTCACGGTGCTGCGCCAACTGCTGGGGGACATCGTCGACCTCGGCCACGTCGAACGTCTCGGTGACGATGCCTGGCTGACCTCGGCCGTCGAGGAACTGGCGGCGGACCGCCACCTCCGGAAGTGGCGGACCGGAAAGGCCGTCATGGAAGGCGTGAAGGAGATCATCACCCGCGGGGCGTGACCTTCGCCTGGTGCCCCGGACTCCCCATGGACAGGTCAATCCGTTGTCCGTAGAATTCTTCTGACAGGTCGACAGATCGGGGCGGCCGTGACGGCGCAGCCCCGGTCGGCCCGTACCGGGTGATGCGGCAAGGCCGCAGCCCCCGACGCCGAGCCGGGCGCCGGATCGCTCCCCCGTCGATCCGGCGCCCCTCCGCCCGAATGTCGCGCACAGGGCACGTCGCACCACCCACCGGGGCCGCGATCTCGCCGCCGCCTCCGAGGGCCTCTTCTCTTCCTGCGAACGTCGCGCTTGCCTCGGGCGCCGCTTCCGTCAGGCCTCGCCCTGCGCCGGTTCGCCGGTGACCCGCGGGCGCCCGGCGTCCCCGAGGTGGGGGAACTCCCCATCCGGGGACGGGGGTTAGCCCCATGGCCGATGGCTTTCGCACCGGGATAGCGTCGTCGGGTCCGCCCCGCGACGGGGCCCGTTCAGGAACGTCCTCCAGATCTGGGGAATGACATGCGCCAGCAGTACGGCCGTCTCGCGTCCTTCGTCGTCCTCGCGGCCGCCGTGGGCGGTCTCGGTGCCTGCGGGTTGGCTCCCGACAACAACTTCGACGACGACGCCGCGGTGAGCGGGACGATCACCGCGGTGAAGCTCGACACCACCTCCGGCGGCGTGACCCTGCGCGGCAGGGACGGCCTCGACAAGGTCTCCGTGCACCGGTCGGTCAGCTACAAGAACGACAAGCCGGGCGCGACCAGTCGGGTCGAGAACGGCGTGCTGGTGCTCGGCGGCTGCGGCCAGCACTGCTCGGTCACCTACACCGTCGACGTCCCCGCGGGGCTGCCGGTCAGCGGCCGGACCTCCACCGGCGCGGTCAGCCTCTCCCGGGTGGGCGCCGTGCAGGTCTCCACCCACTCCGGGGCGGTCGATCTGGACGGGGTGAACGGCAGCACCGAGGTGAAGACCACCAACGGCGCCATCACCGGGCGCGGACTGAACGGCGACCGCATCCGGGCCGAGACCCACAACGGCGCGATCGACATCACCTCGACCAGGCCGCAGGACGTCTCCGCGTCGACCTCCAACGGCGCCATCACCCTGCTCGTGCCGGCCGCCACGTACAAGGTGTCCGCGAAGAGCGACAACGGCCACCAGGACATCGGGGTCTCCGACGACCCGTCCGGCCGGTACCGGCTCACCCTGAGCACCAGCAACGGACACATCACGGTCAAGCAGGCCTGACGATCCCCGCGGCGCGGGGCCGGCCAGCGGGGGGGCCCGGGGGGGGGGTACGGCCGGATGTCCTGGGGGGCCGGTTGGGGTCCTCTCCTCCTTCTTCGGGGGGGCCTTTT
>NZ_JBHVJT010000042.1:67515-80695 GCF_042798815.1 Kitasatospora sp. NPDC057738
GAGGATGGGAACGGCGCGACAGGAAAAACAAAAAGGAAGAACGCAGTGCAAAAGAATCCCGAACCCCCCCCGCGCCTCTTCCCTCCCGGTTGTCCGGCGGGTCCCCACCGGCCCGCCGGCGTTCCCGGCGAATCCGGTGGGGCTCCGATCCTCGTCGCGAGGAGGCCCCTTCGTACGAGGTCGACAGCAGCGGTATATCGAGCCGCCCGCCGGCGCTCCGCGGCCTCGGAGCCGGGCCGCCCGCACGGTCCGGCGCCCCGGCCGGCCGTCGGCCACCGGGGTCACAGGCCCAGGTCGACGGCCAGGCAGTTGTAGAAGTTCCAGGAGCTCTCGGGGTTGTACGCGTCGTTCGCCGCGCCGCCCGGGCCGCCCGCCGCCTCCTCGGTCATGTCCTCGAAGCGGATGCGCTCGGGAAGGGTGCCGTAGCGGGCGTGCCGCGCCTCGGCGGCGGGGTCGCCCGCGGGCTGCTTGCTCATGGCCACTCTCCTGACCGGCGGTCACGGACGGCGCCCGCACGGCGCCGGGGACGACCTTCAGGGTGCACCGTACATCGTCACCCGTCAAGACGGTGATGACATCTGGGGCAAAACACCCGCGCCTCACACGTGCCTGGCCGATTCCGCACTCCCGACACCTTGTTGAAGATGCAGGGATCCGCCCCCGCCCCATTTCCAACCTCCTTCCAGCGTCCATGAGTTACCGGGCAGCACCGGCGTGACGACGCGGCGCGGCCTCCCCTCGGGCGCCGCACCCTTTTCCGCCCTTCGGGCGTCACCATCTTGACAGGTGACGATCGGGCACGGCAGTCTCATCACCCGTCAGGGCAGTGATGGCTTCGGTGCTGCCGACCGCCCCTTGCGGGCCGCCGCCCGCGCCACCGCCCACTGACGGCCCGCCCCGCACCCGCCGCCCGGCACCGTCACCCGGCGGTGCCGGGCACGGGCCTGCGCAGGGGCCGGCCGCGGGGCGCGACGCGCCGGACGGACCGACAGGAAGGGGACGCGGGGCCACGTGGAACCGACCAACGGGAGGATCGTCGGCCGCGAGCACGAGCAGCGGGTGCTGTCCGGATTCGTGACGGCCGCCGAGGGCCGTTCCCTCGTGCTGCGGGGCGACGCCGGTGTCGGCAGGAGCACCCTGCTGGAGCACGCCGCCGGGCTCGCCGCCGACCGGAACCACCGGGTGATCAGGGCGTGCGGCGCGGAGGCCGAACGGGAGCTGCCGTTCGCGGGCCTGCACCAGTTGCTGCACCCGCTGCTGGTCGACCTCGGCCGGCTGGACGACGTCGACCGGGCGGCCCTCGACGTCGTGTTCGGCCGCGGCGGAGGCCCGTCGCCCTCGGTCATGGCCCTCGGCGTCGCCGTCCTCGGCCTGCTCTCCCGCGCGGCGTCCCGGCAGCCCCTGCTGCTGGTGCTCGACGACGGCCAGTGGCTCGACGGCCCCAGCACCGAGGTGTGCGGGTTCGTCGGGCGGCGCCTGAGCGTGAGCCCGGTGAAGCTGCTGGTCGGGCTGCGCTCCGACGTGCCCTGCGACTTCGACCGGGCCGCGCTGCCGCCGCTGCCGGTCGGCGCGCTGTCGGGGCCGGCCTCGGAGCAGCTCCTGACCCTGCGCCATCCCGGCCTGGACCCCCGGATCCGGCGGCTGGTCCTGGACGAGGCCCGGGGGAACCCGCTGGCCCTGGTGGAACTGCCGCCGCAGGTCCTGCGCACGGCCCCCGCGCTGCCCGACGGCCGGGCGGCGGGCGGCCGGCCGGAGCTGCCGGGGTGCGCGGGCGTCCCGCTGCCCCGCCGGCTGCGGCACGTGTACGGCGCCCGGATCGGCGCGCTCGGCGAGGCCGTCCGCGCCGAGCTGCTGCGCGGAGCCCTGGACGGCGTCGCCGCGGGCGCGGTGCCCGGCCGCACCCTCCGCGCGCACTACCGGATGACGGGCGCCGAGGCGGCGGCGGACAGCGGGCTGCTGGACGTCGACCCGTTCAGCGGCGAGTTCGTCTTCCGGCACCCCCTGGTGCGGTCGACGGTCGTCCAGCTGGCGACTCCCGGTGAGCGGCGTTCGGCGCACGCCGTGCTCGCCCGGGTGCACCGCGAGGACCCGGAACGGCGCGCCCTGCACCTGGCGGCCTCGACGGTCGGCCCGGACGAGGCGGTCGCGGCCGCGCTGGAGAGCGCCGCCGGCTCGATCACCCGGCGCGGCGGGGCGGTGGCCGCGGTGACCTGGCTGACCCGGGCCGCGGAGCTGAGCGGGAGCCGCGCGGAGCGGTCCCGGCGGCTGGGCGACGCGGCCTTCGTGGCCGGTCACGCCGGCCTGCTGGACCGGGCGCGGCAGCTGGCGCGCTGCGACGGCGCGTCCGGCGCGGGCGCCTCCCCGGCCTCGGTGCTCGTGTCGGCGTACGGCGCGCTCCACGAGGACGGGGACGTCCGGTCCGCGCGGCGCCAGGTCCTCGCCGCGATCGAGGGGATCCGCGACAGCGGTGGGCACGAGCCGACCGAGACGCTCACCCGGCTGGTCGACCTGCTCCTGACCGTGAACCGGTACGCCGCCGACGAGACCGGGTGGGAGCGGACCCACGAACTCCTCGCCTCCCTGGGCGACCTGGTGCCACCGACCTCCCGCCTCTGCCAGGACGCCTGGAGCGACGTGGTCCGGCGCGGCGCCGGGGTGCGGGAGCGGGTGGAGCGCGCGTTCGCCGGCCCGGACACACCGCAGCCCTGGGAGCTGGCCCGGCTGTCGGTCGCCGCCCACCACGTGGACGCCCTCGGCCGGTTCCGGCCGCACCTGCGGCGCGGCGTCGAGCGCGAGCTGCGGACCGGGGCCGCCACGGCCGGTCTGACCATGCTGCACCTGATCATGCTCGACCAGCTGGCCGCCGGGGAGTGGGACGAGGCCGAGCGGACCGGGGAGCGCGGCCTGGAACTGGCCGCCGCCCACCAGCACCCGCTGTTCGCCCAGCAGACCCGCGCGCACCTCGGCCTGCTGGCCGCGATGCGCGGCCGGGCCGACCGCGCGCGGGAGCTCCGGGCCGACGTCGACGCCTGGGCCCGCCCCCGCGGCGTCGGCCTCCTCACCCAGCTCGCCGACGCCGTCGGCGCCGCCGCCGCCCTCGCGGCCGGCGACTACGAATCCGCCTACCTGCACGCCACCGCCATCACGCCGCCCGGCTCCTTCGCGCCCTGCGCGCAGCAGGCCTCCCGGACGCTGCTCGACCTGGTCGAGGCGGCCCTGCACACCGGCCGCCGCGAGGAGGCCCGCCGGCACGCGCTGGCCGCCCGGGAGGCCGGCCTGCCCGACCTCTCCCCGCGCCTGGCCCTGGTCACGTACGGCGCGCTCGCCATGACCGCCGCCGACCCGGCGGAGGCCGCCGAGTGGCGCCGCCGCGCCGAGGGCCACCCGGCGGCCGGCGCCTTCCCGTTCGAGCTCGCCCGGATCCGCCTCGCCCACGGCGTCCGGCTGCGCCAGGCCCGGGGGCGGAAGGCCGCACGGTCGTCGCTGACCTCCGCCGCGGAGGCGTTCGAGCGGCTCGGCGCGGCCGGCTGGGCCGAGCGGGCCCGGGCCGAACTGCACGCCACCGGCGCCTGCCCGCCGGCCTCCCCGGCCCACGGCGCGGCCCGTGTCGCGGCCCTGACCTGGCAGGAGCGCCGGATCGCGGACCTCGCCGCGGGCGGTCTGACCAACAAGGAGATCGGCCTGCGCACGCGGCTGTCCCCGCGCACCGTCGGCTCCCACCTCTACCGGGCGTTCCCCAAGCTCGGGATCACCTCCCGCGCCGCCCTGCGCGACGCCCTCGACCGGATGCCCGCCGCCCCGGACGCGTGACCCCGCCGTACGGCGGCTGTCCCGGCCACCCGCCTTGGATCGTCACCACCTTGACAGGTGACGGAGGTGCATGGAAACCTTGCGTCACCGGTCAGAGCAGTCACTTTTGATGAGGACACCCACCATGGCAGTCGTACGGTTCCATCTCGTCTCCGCGCTCGGCACGGAGGACGTCCTGGCGGTGCTGACCGACTTCGGCCCGTCCCGCGCCGAGGCCTGGCCGAGCATCGACGCCGAGCACTTCGAGGTCCACGCGCTCGGCGACACCTGGGCCGAGGTCACCGAGGGCACCTCGGCCGCCTGGGAACGCGCCCGCTACGAGTGGGAACCGGGCGGCGACACCGTCACCGTCACCACCCTGGACTCCAAGCTCTTCGGCCCCGGGGGCGGCTGGGTCTTCCGGATGACCCCCGAGCAGGACGGCACCCGGGTCGACGTCCAGCTGACGCGACAGCCGAACACGCTCAAGGGCCGGATGCTCGCCGCGCTGCTCCCGGTCGCCGCTCCCCCGGCCCTGCGCAAGTCCTTCGCGGGACCCCTGCGGGTCAAGTGACCCCGCACCGAAGGGGCCGACAGCACCGGCTGTCGGCCCCTTCGGCATGCCCCCGCCGAGGCGAAGGCCGCTGCCACGAAGGGCAGTTGCCGGTCGACACCCACCGGGGCGCACACCCGTCCGGCCACCCGGCGGCCGGCGGCTCCTGCTACAGTGGCCGTGACCTGTAGTCGTGTGATCGAGGAGTGGCAGACGTGGCGGGTGACGACGACATCTCCGGGTGAGACCCGGATCTGACGGCCACCGGCCGGTGCTTCAGGAGCGCCGCCGAGGTGGTCGGCTTCGTCGTACCCATCTTCCGCACGTCTGCCCAGGGCAGAGGTCTATCTTCCTGCCCTCATTCCCTTCGAGGTCATCCCCATGTCCGACGCTGCCGTCGTCTGCTCCAACGTCTCCTTCGCCTGGCCCGACGACACCCCGGTCTTCCACGACCTGTCCTTCACCGTGCCCGCCGGCCGGACCGGCCTGGTCGCCCCCAACGGCTCCGGCAAGAGCACCCTGCTCAAGCTGATCGCCGGCGAACTCAAGCCCGCCACCGGCTCGGTGACGGTCACCGGACGGCTCGGGTACCTCCGCCAGAGCCTGCCCCTGACCTCCGGCCTCACCGTCGCCGAGGTGCTCGACATCGCCCGGATCATCCGGGCCATCGACGCCGTGGAATCCGGGGACGTCGACGAGCGGCACTTCACCACCATCGGCGACGACTGGGACATCGAGGAGCGCACCCGCGCCCAGCTCGACCGTCTCGGCCTGGCCGACCTCACCCTGGACCGCAGCCTGAGCACGCTCAGCGGCGGCCAGATCGTCTCCCTCGGCCTCGCCGCCCAACTGCTCAAGCGCCCCGACGTGCTGCTGCTCGACGAACCGACCAACAACCTCGACGCGCACGCCCGGCACAAGCTCTACGACGTGCTGGAGGACTTCAACGGCTGCCTGCTGCTGGTCAGCCACGACCGCGCGCTGCTCGACCGGATGCAGCACATCGCCGAACTCGGCAACGGCGAACTGCGCTTCTACGGCGGGAACTTCACCGCGTACGAGGAGGCCGTCCGGGCCGAGCAGGAGGTCGCCGAGAAGAACGTCCGCAACGCCGAACAGGAGCTGAAGCGGGAGAAGCGGGAGATGCAGCAGGCCCGCGAACGCGCCGAGCGCCGCCAGAGCAACGCCGCCCGCAACCTCAAGAACGCCGGCCTGCCCCGCATCTTCGCCGGAAACATGAAGCGCGGCGCCCAGGAGTCCGCGGGCCGGGCCGGCCAGATGCACGCGGCCCGGGTCGGCGAGGCCAAGGCCCGGCTCGACGAGGCCGGGCGCGCCCTGCGCGAGGAGCAGCGCCTCTCCCTGGAACTGCCCGACACCCAGGTGCCCGCCGGGCGCAACCTCTTCCTCGGCGAGGGCCTGCAGGTCCGCCACGCCGGCCGGCCGGTGTTCGCCGAGGGCGGCGTCGACCTGAGCGTCCGCGGCCCCGAGCGCATCGCGCTGACCGGGCCCAACGGCGCCGGGAAGAGCACCCTGCTGCGCCTGGTCACCGGCGAACTCGCCCCGGACAGCGGGGAGATCAAGCGCAACGACGGGCGGATCGCCTACCTCTCGCAGCGCCTGGACCTGCTGGACCTCGACCGCACCGTGGCGGAGAACTTCGCCGCGTTCGCCCCCGAGCGGCCCGAGACGGAGCGGATGAACCTGCTCGCCCGCTTCCTCTTCCGCGGGGCCCGGGCCCACCTGCCGGTCGGGGTGCTCTCCGGCGGCGAGCGGCTGCGCGCCACCCTGGCCTGCGTGCTGTGCGCGGACCCGGCCCCGCACCTGCTGCTGCTCGACGAGCCGACCAACAACCTCGACCTGGTCAGCGCCGGCCAGCTGGAGAGCGCCCTGAACTCCTACCAGGGCGCCTTCCTGGTGGTCAGTCACGACGAGCGCTTCCTCGCCGAGATCGGGGTGAACCGCTGGCTCCGGCTGGCCGACGGCACGCTGAAGGAGACCGGGGCGCCCGCGGTGTGAGCCGCCGACGTGCGACGCGGCCCGCCGAGGCACCGTGCCCGGCGGGCCCACCACCCCTCACCTCGGAAGGTTCCCCGTGCTCCAGCACGCCCTGATCGCCCACGACCTCGTCCGCGACCTCGGCGGCCGACGCGTCCTCGACGGCGTCGGCCTGACCGCCGCCCCCGGCCACCGGATCGGCCTGATCGGGGAGAACGGCGCCGGCAAGTCCACCCTGCTGCGGGTGCTCGCCGGCGTGGACGAACCCGACGCGGGAAGCGTCTCGCGCCCCGCGGACCTCGGCTTCCTCCATCAGGAGATGCCCTTCGAGCCCGGCGCCACCGTCGCCGCCGTCCTGGACGACGCGCTGCGCGAGGCCCGCGAGGACCTCGCGGAGCTGGACCGGCTCGGCGCGGAGATCGCCCGCGTCCCGGAGTCCGACCCCGGCCACCCGGACCTCCTGGACGCCTACGGCAGGCGCCTGGAACAGGCCCGGTACCGGGAGTCGTGGGACGCCGACCGCCGGGCCGAACTGGTCCTCGACGGGCTGGGCCTGGACACGCTCGGGCACGACCGCACGCTCGGCTCGCTGTCCGGCGGGCAGCGCGGCCGGGTGGCGCTCGGCGCACTGCTCGTGCGACGGCCGGCCGCGCTGCTGCTGGACGAGCCGACCAACCACCTCGACGACGGCGCCGCCGCCTTCCTGGAGGAGCGGGTCCGCGAACTGCCCGGCACCGTCGTCGTCGCCACCCACGACCGGGCGTTCCTCGACGCCGTCTGCACCGATCTGGTCGACCTCGACCCGGCGGTGGACGGACCGGTCCGCTACGGCGGCGGCTACCGCGCCTACCTGGGCGAGCAGCGCGCCGCGCGGGAGCGCTGGGAGCGGCGCCACGCCGAGGAGCAGCAGGAACTGGCGCGACTGCGCCAGTCCGCCGGTGCGACCGCCCACCTGGTCGCACCGGACCGGGGACCGCGCGACCACGAGAAGATGGGCTACGGCCACCGGGCGGGCCGGGTGCAGAGCCAGGTCTCCCGCCGGGTGCGCAACGCCACCCGGCGGCTGGAGGAGCTGGAGCGCGCACAGGTCCCCGCGCCGCCGCGCCCGCTGCGGTTCGCCGTCCGGGCGCTGGCCGCGGAGGTCGAGGCGCCGGTGGCAGCGGAGGTGGCGGCGGAGGTGGCGGCAGCGGCAGCGGCAGCGGACGTCAGCGCCCCGGCCGCGGACGCCGGTGCGCCGATCGCCGGCACCGGGGAGGACCCGCGGCCGCTGGTGTCGCTCCGGGACGTCCGGGTTCCCGGCCGGCTCGTACTGGACGCGCTGGAGGTGGCGGCGACCGACCGGCTGCTGGTCACGGGCGGCAACGGGACGGGCAAGTCGACGCTGCTCGCCGTCCTCGCCGGGCACCTCGCCGCCGAGGGCACCGTCCGCCGGCACCCCGGCCTGGCGGTCGGGCTGCTCACCCAGGACACCGTGTTCGACCGGCCCGACCGCACCGCCCGCGCCACCTACCGGCTGGCGCTGGGAGCGGCCCGCGCCGAGGAGGTGCCGCTCGGCTCGCTGGGGCTGCTGCCCGCGGCGGACCTGGACGAGCCCGTCGGCCGGCTGTCCGTCGGGCAGCGCCGACGGCTCGCACTGGCGCTCCTGATCGCCGACCCGCCCGGACTGCTGCTGCTCGACGAGCCCACCAACCACCTCTCCCCGCGGCTGTGCGACGAACTGGAGGAGGCCCTCGGCACCGGTCCCGGCGCGATCGTCCTCGCGAGCCACGACCGCTGGCTGCGCCGGCGCTGGCGGGGCCGCGAGCTGCGGCTGGACCCGGCCGGCGCCACGCGTTATTGCACCTCGACACAGTCACCTGTCAGCATGGTGATGTGAACCTTGACCATGTCTTCGTCTGCGGGCACCCGGCCCTGGACTTCGCGGCCACGCTCCGTGCACGACGCACGGTCCGGTTCGAGATGTTCGTGACGCCGGAGCGCCTGAACGCCTGGTACCTGGACTGCGGGCTGGTGGACACGATCACGCCCGGTGACGAGCACGACGTCCGCGAGGCGACGACCGTCCGCGAGGCGATCTACCGGCTCGTCACCAACCGGCGGCTCGACGAGGCCTTCGACCGCGAGGCGCTCGCCGTGCTCAACGCCGCCGCGCGCAAGCCGCCCGTGACACCGCAGCTCACCATGACCGGGCGGCACAACGAGGCGACCCCCGAGCAGGCACTGGCGACCGTCGCGCGCCAGGCGGTCGAACTCCTCAGCGGCCCGGACGTCCCCCTGATGAAGGAGTGCGGCAACCCGGAGTGCACCCGGGTCTACATCGACCGCTCCCGGGGCATGCGCCGCCAGTGGTGCGGCATGGAGTCCTGCGGCAACAAGATCAAGGCCGCCGCCTACCGCGCGCGGAAGAAGACGCCGTCCACCGCGGGCGCCCGGTAGTCCCTCCACGACCGCGCGCCCCGGCGGCCGGACCCCGGCACGGGTACCAGGCATCGCCATCCGTGCCGAGGGGGTGAACGGTTGCGACCCGCCGTCCGGCCGCGTCCGCTCACCCGGACCGGCGGAACACCGGTCCGGGAAGTGACGAACACGCCCGGCCGCCCGGAGGCACGTGTGCGCCCGGGAAGGCGCGTGCCGCCCGCGCGCTCCGGTCGTGCGGTGCGGTGCGGTGCGGTGCGGGGATGTGGGCGGGTCCCGTGCCGGACGGGGGAACAGGCGCGGGACCCGCCGTCAGGGGGGCGGCTCAGGCGGCGACGCCGGCGTGGATGACGACCGGGATGTTGTCGCGCGTGGCCTTGGAGTACGGGCAGATCCGGTGGGCGGCGTGCGCCAGCTCCTCGGCGGTGGCCCGGTCCACGCCGCCGAGCACGGGGCGGAGGACCGCGGAGAGCGCGAACTCGTCGTCGTCGCCGTGGGTCAGGGTGATCTCGGCGGTGACGGTGGTGCTGGTGAGCCGGATCCCGCGGTCGCCGGCCGCCCGGCGAAGGGCCCCGAGGAAGCACGCGGCCCAGCCGGCCGCGAGGAGCTGCTCCGGATTGGTCACCGTACCGCCGCCGCCGAACCGCCTGCGGGAGAACGGCCCTGACGCGGCGCCAGGCCCGAACGACGCCAGGGCCCGAGCGACAGCGACCCCGGGGCGGATACCACACAACAGGCGGAAAGCCGGAGAAGATGCCGAAGCCGAACCGCCCCGAGGCCGGTACGTGCTATGGCCGACCGGCCGCACACATGCCATGCTCTCCGAGGCGACGGATGGGGACCGACCGGCGGGGGTACCGTGGAGTTCCATGTGCTCGGAGCAGTCGAACTGTCCGTCCACGGAAGGCCCGTGGCGCTCGGCACCAACAAGCTGCGCTGTCTCGCCGCGGCACTCGCACTCGACGTCGGCCGACCGGTACCGCTGGACACCCTGATCACCCGGCTCTGGGGCGACGAGCCCCCGGCCAAAGCCCGGGAGGCCGTGCACTCCTACGTCTCCCGGCTGCGCTCCGCGCTCCGGAAGGCGCAGCACCCCGACGACGGCGCGCCGCCCGCGGTGATCAACCGCAAGTCGCACGCCTACGCCCTGGACACCGATCCGAACCGGGTCGACTGGCCCCGGTACGTCCGGCTGGGGCGACGCGCCCGATCGCTCGCCGACGCGGGCAACGACCGCCAGGCGCTCGAACTCCTCCGGCGCGCCGACGACACCTGGCGGGGCGAGCCCCTCGCCGGCCTGCCCGGCCAGTGGGCCCGGGCCACCAGAAGCACCATGCGCGACCAGTGGCTCGCCACCATGCTGACCCGCTGCGAGGTCGAGCTCAGACTCGGACACTTCGCCGAACTCGTCCCCGAACTGGCCGCGTTGGCGGAACAGCGACCGACCGACGAGCGGGTGGCGGGCCACCTGATCACCGCGCTCTACGGCTGCGACAGGTTCGCCGAGGCGCTGGACGTGTTCCGGCGGACCCGGCGGGAACTGCTGGAGTACCTCGGCGCCGAACCCGGCGAACAGCTCAGGGCACTTCAGCAACGCATCCTTCGCCGCGCCCCGATCGGCGAGATCCTGACCCGCCCGGGGCGGCCCGTCGCTCCGCCCATCGCCGCCGAGCACGGCCCCGCGCGCAGCAACTACCTCCCCGTGCGGCACCGGATGGTGGGCCGCGACGCGGAACTCCGGCACCTGCTGTCGGCGCCCACGAGCGGCTCGCCGGACGGCGCGGGCGGCTGCATCCGCGCGGTCTCCGGCATGGCCGGCACCGGGAAGACCAGCCTCGTCGTCACCGCCGCGCACCTCCTCCGGGACCGCTTCCCGGACGGCCGGTACTACGTCGACCTCCGCGCCAACGGCGGCGCCCAACAGCCGCTGGACACCGAGGCGGTGGCGACGTTGCTGCTCAGACAGTTCGGGGTCCCGGCCGCCTCGATCCCCACCGACCGGGACGAGCTGGCGTCCCGGTGCCGCGGCCTGCTCGCCGAACGCCGGGCCGTGGTCGTGCTCGACGACGCCCGGGGGCCCGGACAGGTCCGCCCCCTGCTCCCGGGCAATCCCGCCTCCTGCATCCTCGTCACCAGCCGTCATCGGCTCGCCGAACTCCCCTGCAGTCCGCTCTACCTCGACCCCATGTCGCCCGAGGACGCGGCCGGACTCTTCGTCGCACTGGCCGGAAAGGAACGGACCGGCGATCCCGCCCAGGTCGATGCGCTCGTCGAGCGGTGCGGCGGACTCCCGCTCGCCGTCGACCTGGCGGCGAGCCGGTTCAAGGCCCACCCCACCTGGTCCCTGGAACACTTCGTGCGGCGGCTGTCCCGCAGCGGCGGCCGGCTCAACGAACTCCGCCACGGGCTCGAAAGCGTGGCCCTGGCCTTCGACGTGTCGTACCGCTCGCTCTCCCGCACCCAGCAGGAGGCGTTCCGCCGCCTCGGCCTGCACCCCGGCCCCGACCTCGGCCCCGACACCGCCGCCGCCCTGATCGGACGGCCCCTGCGGGAGACAGACCGGATCCTGGAGAGCCTGCACGACCTGCACATGCTCCAGGAGAACTCGCCGGAACGGTACGTGCTGCACGATCTCCTGCGGGAGTTCGCCGTCGATCTCGTCACGGCCGAGGAACGGCGGCAGGCGATTCGAAGACTCACGGGTTTCGCCTTACGGGTGGCCGACCGGGCCGACCGCACGCTCAATCCCCGGCGATTCCGGCTGGCCCTCCCCCAAACTCCGCACCCCGCCCCCGTGGACGCGCTGGTGGACGGGCTCGACTGGCCCGACGACACGGCCGTCAGGGCCTGGCTGGGGGTGGAACTCCCCGGCCTGGTCGCCGTGGAGGCCCACGCCCGGGCCACCGGCCTGACCGAGGAGGCGGCCTGGCTCGCCCACGTCCTCGCCGACCACCTCGAAACCGAGGGACTGTGGCGCGAGGCCGACGAGATGCACCGGGCCTCGGCACACCACAGTCACGGCCGCGGCGAGGAGCTGGCCGAGAGCCACGCCCTCCTGGCCCTGGCCTCGATCCGGATCCGCACCGCCCAATACGCCGCTGCCGGACCGGCCGCCGAACGCGCTCTCGCGATCGCGGAGTCGCGGGGCGACGCCCAGTGCACCGCCGAGGCACTGGAGAGAATCGCGAAGATCCGCTGGAACCAGAGCGATCTGTCGGCTTCGCTGGCGACCCAGCGCGAGGTCGTCGAGATTCACCGGAAATCCGGGGACGAGTGGAACAGGGCGCGCTGCCTGAACAATCTCGGCGCGATTCTCATGCATCTCGGCGAAAACCGGGAAGCTCTGGAATCGTTCACCGAGGCGCTGCCATTGGCCGAATGCATGAACGATTCGCGGCTCCGACTCCAAATTCTCGGGAACCTTGCCGGAATGCATCTCAACGCTCGGGATCCGAATGCCGCCTGCCACGCCTTCGAACAGATTCTGGCAATCGGGGACGGCATCCTGTCGCCGAACGACCTGGCGATCATCCGCATGAACCTCGCGGGTTCCCTCCCGCTCCCTGCGGAGTCCGCCCGCGCCACCGAGCTCCTCCGAACCGCACTCCGCACCTTTCGCCAGATCGGAAACCGCCGGGTCGAGGCCGACGCCATCAACGGACTGGGAACCGTGTACCGGAAGACGGGGCAGTACGGCGCCGCTCTGGACCAGCACACGAGGGCCCTCGAACTCGCAAGATCGATCGGAGCCCAACGCGAGGCGGCCGCTGCGTTGCGCGGACTGGGCCAGGCCGAGCGGGACCTCGACCGGACAATCGACGCGCTCGACCACTTCCGGCTAGCCGCTGCCCTCTCCCGACAGATCGAGGCGACGGAGGAGGAGGCCGCCGCCTGCGAGGCGCTGGCCGAGCTGCAGCTGCGGACCGGACAGGTGGACACGGCCCGCACGACGCTTCAGCGTGCCATTGAGCTCTCCGAGTCAGCCCGCCTGCCAGAATCGAAAACATTGCGCAATCTTCGCAGCAGGTTCGACCAGTCAAGCGAATAAAACTCGTCAACTCTGCTCATTATCGACTACCGGCGGATTCGATTTGGCATTCGAACCATCCACCGTGCCATCATTTCCGTGATCAGCCGTTCAAACGATCATCGGGAAAGAAGTTTCGTGAACAAATTTGTCCTGTACGCGGCATCCGCTCTGGCCATAGGCCTGCCCGCGCTTCCCACTCCCCCGCATGGCACTTCCAGCGGACCCGCGACGACGTCGACCATTCAGGCCTGGATGCCGATCTGGGCGTTCCGCGCGGCGGTCGACGCCCCCGCCGCCGGGATCGAACCCGCGGCCGGTACGGCCGCCTGAGGCACCCTGGTGGGACAGGACCGCCGCAACCAAAGGAGGGGGGGGGGGGGGGGAAAAAAAAAAGAGCT
>NZ_JBHVJT010000043.1:0-5674 GCF_042798815.1 Kitasatospora sp. NPDC057738
GGGGCCGGCTGCGCCGCGGGCGCGGCGGCGCCGGCCTCGGCGGCGGGCGCGGCGGCATCGGCGACGGCCGGCTCGGCCGGTGCCGGAGGTGCGGCGGCGGCGCCCTCGTTCTCGGGCTCAGGCTCGGGCAAGGAAATCCCCCCAGGAAGAATGCGGAATCCCACGCGCGGGCCCCTCGCGGGCGCCACTGCCCCAGCGGGTTCTCCGGGAATTCCGTCACGCGTGTCGGCAGGAATTATGAGAGGCCGCCGACACCGCTGCCAAAACAGTTAACCGTCACACTTTCCCCCAATGTTCGACGAATCGGACACACCGTGATCGAACCGCAATGGGCGCTGTCCTGCGGTGATGACACTGTGTCGACACATCGATTCGAACACGGCCTCCTCCCGTCCCGGCGGCCCGTGACGATGTCGCGGTCCCGTCACCGCTCGGCACGAAGGCGCGCCCGCGGGGTCGGGGCGGCGTCAAGAACGGGCAAGGACCGGGAGAAGGACGGGGAAAAGGTGCCCCTATGGTTTTCGTCAAGCGGCGATGGCGGCCGGGGGCTCGTAGAAGGTGCCGTCGCGGAGCATGGCGAAGAGCACGTCGATGCGTCTACGCGCCAGGCAGACGAGGGCGGCGACGTGGTGCTTGCCCTGCCGTCGCTTCTTGTCGTAGTAGGTGCGTGACTCGGGCTGGGACAACGACGCGAACGCGGCGAGGTAAAAGGCGCGTTTGAGCCGCTTGTTGCCGCGGCGCGAGGCATGCTCGCCCCGTATGGAGGAACCGGAGCTCCTGGTCACCGGCGCCAGGCCGGCGTAGGCGGCGAGGTGGCCTGCGGTGGGAAAGCTGGTGGCGTCGCCGACGTCGATAAGGATGCGGGCCGCGGTCCTGACCCCGATGCCGGGCATGGAGGTCAGGACCGGGGAAAGAGGGTGGGCCTCCAGCAGTTCCTCGATGCGGGTGGCGAGGAGTCTGCGCTGGTCGAGCACGGAGCTGAGTGAGCCGGCGAGGCTGGGAACGATCAGTGAAGCGGCTTCTGTGCCGGGAACGGTGACGCTCTGCTCGTCGAGGGCTTCGAAGATGTCCTCGACCAGACGCTCGGCCAGCCGCGGAGCCTTGGGCCGCAGCAGGGTCACCAGCCGGCGCCTGCCGGCCTTCCTCAACTGCTTTGGGGAGCCGTGGCGTTCGAGTAGCGTCAGGACGGCGGGATGGTCCAGTCTGGGACCGAGGACTCGCTCCAGCGAGGGGTGGATCTGGGTGAGCAGGCCGCGCAACCGGTTCTTGATCCTGGTGGACTCGCCAGCCAGGTCGTCGTCGAAGCCGACGATCATCTCCAGCTCGGCGACGGTCTCATCGGATGGTGCCAGGTCGCGCAGGGTGTGCGGCATCGTTCGCGCGGCGTCTGTGATGATCGCGGCGTCGCGGGCGTCGGTCTTGGCCTCGCCCGGGTAGAGGTCGGCGATCCTTCGCATCGTCAGGCCCGGCAGGTAGGCGACACGGCAGCCCGTGTCACGGGCCACCGCCAGCGGCAGGGCACCGATCGAGGCGGGCTGGTCGACCACCACCAGCACGGTGCCGTGCTTGGCCTGCAACTTGCTGAACACCTCACGCAGCTTCGGCTCGGTGTTGGGCAACCGTTTGTCGAAGACCCGCTTGCCCGCCGGGGTCAGGGCGGTGGCATGGTGCTCGCCCTTGCCCACGTCCATGCCCAGGTAGACATCGATGTCACCCGTGTCGATCACGTGCACTCTCCATGTCGCGCCCTCCCCGGCCTCACCTGCGGCATCAGCGTGCCGGCATCCACGTTACGAAGAGCATGCCTTGCCCTGGACGGGATCGGCGCTCGTGCCCCTAATCAGCGGTCTACCGATGCCTCCGATGCCCGGTGACACCACCTTTTCGATCATGATCGACTGGGGAGGCAAGTCATGCCGGGACCGGAGGCCGGGAACCCCGTTGCGGGGTCACGAAAAAGGTAACGGGGGACGTGCCGTGACGAGGGGGGAAGCCGGCCGCCGGCGGGTGTGGCCGGCCGTGGTGGCGCTCGCGGCGCCGGCCGCCGCCGGAGCACCGGTGGTGTGGGCGTGGTCGCTGGACCGGCCGGTGGGCGCGGGGCCGCTGTGGCTGTGCGCCGCCGCACTGACGGTGGGCGCGGCCGCCTCGGTCCGGCCGGGCCGAGGTGCGGACCGGCGGGCGGACCGGCGCACGGGAAGCGGTGGTGACGCGGCGGTCCGCGCGTGGGCGGTGGTGCTGCTCGCGGCCGTCTGGGGGGCGGCGTTCGCGACGGCCCAGGCCGTCCACACCGTCCAGGTGCGGGCGCACGAGCCGCGCAGCGTCGCGGCGGCGGTGACGCACTGCCGGGCGACCGGCCAGCGGCCGGTGGAGGGCGGCGGTCTGGGCTCGAAGACGTACGGCTGCACCTACCGTTGGAGCGTGGACGGACAGGAGTTCAGCGATGAGCGCCCGGTCGACGAGCCCTATCCGGACGGCCATGAGGTCCGGGTCTGGCTGGAGGACGGCGGGCGGATGGTCACCGGCCGCCCGAGTCCGGCGGCGGTCCCGTTCTGGATCGTGCTGGCCCTGCTCGGCCTGGCCGCCGTACCGTACGCCGCCGTCCGCCTGGCCGCTCAGGTCCGGGAGGCGGACCGGTGAGCAGCGGCAGCGGGACCGGACCGCGGTTCGCCGTCGGCCCCGGGTACGCGCTGTACCAGGGGCCGCTGGCCGACAGCGCCTTCCACCGGCACACCACCTTCCAGGTCGCCGTCGCGGGCGCCGCCCGCACGGTGGCCATCGAGGACGACACCGGGCGGCGCCACCGCGGTCCCGCGCTCGTGGTGCCGCCGATGGTGCGCCACCGGATGGCCCCGACGCGGGAGGTGCTGACCTTCTACGTCGACCCGCACTGCGCCTTCGCCGACCGGCTGCGCACGGGCTGCGGGCAGGGGGTCACCGTCGCCCCGCAGTGGCACGGCCTGACCGAGCGGGAGGTACGGCCGGACGGCGGGCTGCCCGCCACCGGCCTGGATCCGCGGCTGCGTGCGGCCATGGCGGCGCTGGCCGACGGCCAGCAGCCGTTGGAGAGCCTCGCCGCGCGCGTCGGGCTGTCCCCGCAGCGCCTGCGGGCCCTGGCGCGGCGGCAGTTGGGGGTGCCGCTGGCGCGCTGGCGCAGCTGGCAGCGGCTGTCCCGGGCGGCGCTGGCACTCGGCGAGGGGTGCTCGCCGGCGCAGGCGGCGTTCGCGGGCGGGTTCGCCGACCAGGCCCATTTCACGCGGTGGATGCGGGAGTTGACCGGGCTGACGCCCTCGCAGGTGCTGCCCGCGCTGCGCGGGGCGGAGGGCGGGGCCGGGGATACGGCCGGGGGCGGGGCCGGGGATACGGCCGGGGGTGCGGCCGCTCAGCCGGGGCGGCGCGCGGTGTAGAGGGACATCGAGCCGGTCACCGTCGCGACGGTGTCCGTCTCGCGCACGCCCTCGAAGCCCGCCTCGGCGATGAGGCGGGGCAGGATGCCGTCGGCGTTGGGCTGGGTGTCCTGCTTCCCGTCGGCGAACTGGACGATCCGGAAGGCCAGGCGCATGGCCGCTGTGCGCTGCCGCCCGTAGTCGGCGATCACCAGTTTGCCGCCGGGGCGCAGGGTGCGGTGCATGGCGGCGAGGATCGCCCGCTTCATCGGGACGGGGCACTGGTGGAGGACGAGGCTGGAGACGACGGTGTCGGCCGCTTCGTCGCCGACGACCTCGGCCACCGCGTCGCCCATGCCGGTGCGGAAGTCGGGGTCGGCGCCGGCCGCGGCGGCCTTGCGGCGGGCCAGGCGCAGCACGGCGGGGTCGGGGTCGACGCCGATGACGGTGGCCTGCGGTTCGGCGCGGTGCAGGAGGACGGCGAAGGAGCCGGTGCCGCAGCCGACGTCGACGATGACGTCACCGGGGCGGGGGGCGGCGTGCATGGCCAGCAGGCTGCGCCACAGGCGTTCGCGGGTGAGCGAGACGATGGGGTCGTAGAGGCCGAGGGCGAAGCGTCCGGCGGCGGGGGTGAAGGTGTCGCTCGGTGTCATGGGGCCAGTGTGGGCGGGTGGTTGGGGCGGAGTCTTGAACGAATCGCTCGCCCACCGAGGTGCCCGCGGGTGCGCGGGAGCCGCTCTTGCCCCGGTGCCGCCGGGGCGGGCGTCAGGAAGATCCCGAGTTCGCACGGGCCTCGTTCGAGAGTCCTGGGCCGTGCCCCACCTGTTCCTTCGCCGGTCTCGACGTCGCGCAGGAAGTCGGCGGGTCCGACTTCCTGCGCACAAGGGGGGCCGTGAGGGCGGCGGGAGCGAGGACAGGCCCACGGCATCACCGAGGTTGCGAACCGCAGCACACAGCACAGCACCGGGCGGCCCCGCGCACTCCGCGGGGCCGCCCGAGAGCTCTTCGGGAACGGTCCGGAGAGTCGTCCGCCCTGATGCCGATGACGAAGGACCGCCGTGCCTCGACGGTGAAGGCGAGAGCCGGACCGTGAGGATCCCTGCTGTCCCGGACCCGAACCATGCCCGTGACGCCATCGGCCGCCACGACGCAGTGGCCGTGGCCATTGCTGTGGGTGCTCCTGCGCCGGACGGCCCCGTGGGGTCGATCGCTCATGTCGGTTCCGGCCACAGTTCCGTGAACGGCCCGATAGCGAACACGCATGAGGACAGGGAAGCACAAGCCTTCTTGCCGACCCGCCGCAGAAGCAGCTCTCTGCGTTCGCAAGTGAGCGTCATGCCTGAACACTTCACCCCTACCAGGCATGCCAGAGCGCATCGTGGCGGTGGTGGACCGGAGGGATGTCCGCACCGTCGGTGTCGTGCCCGGCGCGGTGCAGCCCGCGGATCCGCTGGGCGTCGAGTCGGCCCCGGAGCCGGGCCCGGCTTTCGGCCGTGGCGATCTCGACGGAGAACGAGCCCGTCCTGCAGTCGAGCGCCGTCGACAGCCGGAAGGTGATCCGATGCCGCGTCTTCTTCGGGACAGGGCGACGGCCTTCGCGGGCGGCCCGGCCCAGTTCGGCGTGGGCGTAGCGGAGGTCGTACAGGGACATGGACTCCAATGCGCCCTCCTCGACGCGGAGTTGCCTGGGAGTCGTGCGGACGGTTCGGGACATCAAGAGCCTCCGTGGGGCCCTCCGGACTCTCCGGAGGTACCTACGGCGGGTGCGCATTGGTCAGCACGAATCGGTCCCCCATCGGCCGGGATGATCTACCCGGCAGCACAGTAGTCGCGCGCAGACGTGGGGGCCCGGGCTTTTGCTCACCCCCGTCGCGAGGCCGAGCCGCTCCACACCGGAAAGGCCGGGCGGGCCCGCGAAGCACGCGGGGCCGCCCGGCAAGAAGCGCCTCAGGAGCCGGCCGGGAAGTCACCGGCCTGGACACCCTCGACGAAGGACCGCCAAGCCTCGGAAGTGAAACGGAGAGCCGGGCCGTGAGGATCCTTGCTGTCCCGGACCGGAACGATGCCGGTGATGCCCTCGGCCACTTCGACACAGTTGTCGTTCGGGTTGCTGGCGCTCGACTTGCGCCAGGTAATGCTGAGTACCTGGGCAACCTCGATGCAATCGCCGCCTTCGCCGCCGCTGTAGCTGCTCTTACGCCATGTCAGGTCAGCTGCCATGCGGATGACCTCCCGAAGCCCTCAGCCGGTGGTGGGGGGGGGGGGGGGGGGGGGGGGGGGAGGGAGGAGGG
>NZ_JBHVJT010000043.1:5684-6416 GCF_042798815.1 Kitasatospora sp. NPDC057738
GTCCCGCCTACATGGGAGCACCCCCCCAAGCCCCTGCGCGGGGGGGTGGTCTCCCCTGGCGGCAGTGGCGCCCCCCACGGTACTAGGTCAGTTGGTGCCCGAAAAGTCGCCCGCCTGAATGCCGGCAACGAAAGATCGCCATGCCTCAGGGGTGAAGCTCAGGACCGGTCCGTGGAGATCCTTGCTGTCGCGAACGGGGACGATACTGGCGAGGCCGTCGGCTACCTCAATGCAGTTGCCCTGGCCGTTGCTGTACGTGCTTTTGCGCCAGACGGCCTGGTGAATTCGATCTCTCATGTGCCGTACGTCCCCCGACCGGAAGGCTCTTGAACGAGCAAAATAGAGCTCTGCACACCAGGCAGGTCGGGCGGCCCTGCGTGCTCCGCAGGGCCGCCCGAAGAAGCTCCTCAGAAACGGGCAGGAAAGTCACCCACCCGGACACCCGCAACAAAGGACCGCCACGCCTCCAGGGCAAAACTGAGCGCCGGACCGTAAGGATCCTTGCTGTCGCGAACGGGAATGGAGCCCGGAATCCCACTGGCGACCTCAATGCAGTTGCCGCCTTCGCCGCCGCTGTGGCTGCTCTTGCGCCATGCCAGGTCAGCTGTCACGTAAATGACCTCCTGGAGCCCTCAGTCGGTGTGGTGGGGGGGGGATGGGGGGGGGGGGGAGGGAAACGGAGAAAAGAGTGTTGGTTGCGGGGGAAGGTGCATCACGACCCCAGCCGCAACA
>NZ_JBHVJT010000043.1:6426-27077 GCF_042798815.1 Kitasatospora sp. NPDC057738
CGATGTCGCGGGGAGGGGGCGGGGGAAGGCCCCTTCGGAAGCCCTGGTGGGTGGGGGGGGCCTCCCCGTCGGGCCCGGGGCCCCCCCACGGTACTAGGTCAGTTGGCGGTCGGGAGCTCGCCCGCCCGAATGCCGGCGACGAAGGACCGTCACGCCTCGGGAGTGAAACGGAGAGCCGGGCCGTGAGGATCCTTGCTGTCCCGAACCGGAACCATGCCGGCGATGCCTTCGGCCACTTCGACACAGTCTCCATCGCCATTGCTGTAGCTGCTCTTGCGCCAGACGGTCTCGGGGGTTCGATCTCTCATGTGCCGCACTCCCCTGCGACGTTCCTCGGTCAGGAGATGCCGGGCGGACCCGCAAAGCACGCAGGGCCGCCCGACAAAAAGGCACTTCAGGGGCTGGCCGGGAACTCGCCTGCCCGGATACCGGCGACAAAGGCCTGCCAAGCCGCCGGGGCAAAGCCGAGGGCCGGCCCGTGGGGGTCCTTGCTGTCGCGGACCGGAACGATGCCGGTGATGCCCTCGGCCACTTCGACACAGTTGTCGTTCGGGTTGCTGGCGGTTGCCTTCCTCCACTGCACAGGGAGTGCGGAGGCGACAGAGAAGTGGGTCACTTGAGCATTTCTCTCTTCTGTGTGATGAGGTTGCGCGACTCGTCGAGCGACATGGCGGTTGCCATGATCTCGTCGAACGCCTCTCGGTAGATGTCGACTTGATCCGGATCCTCAACCCAGTCACTGCTGAGCATCCCGCTGAGCAGAACCAGGTCGAGGTCGCGCTGCCGAAACTCCAGGAGTGCAAAGGGCCCTGTCATCCCGGGATGCGGCGGTGCCATGGCCGGCATGATCTGGACCTTGATGTTGGGGAGTTGGCTGAACTGCAACAGCTTGTCCAGCTGGTCGACCATCACACCCGGCGCGGCACTCATGGTGAGGGCCGCCTCGTGGATGACAGCCCACAGTTTCAGCGGATTCTCGGATCGAGTGAGGACTGACTGCCGGTTGATCCGGACCTCGACGCGTTCTTCGACGCTGGAGTTGTTTATCACGCCGCTGGCGATGATGGCGTGAGCGTACTGCCGCGTCTGGAGCAGGCCAGGGATGTAGGCGGACTCGTACGACTTGTTGCCAACGGCCGTCTCTTCAAGGCGAATCAGGTCCGTGTATAGCGGGTTCAGCTGCTCGTAGCCCGCCATCCAGCCGGGACGGTGCTTGTCCCGGAGGATCTCCACGAGGACCTCCTTGAGCTCCTCGTCGCACTCGTAGAAGTCGAGCAGAGCTCGGACGACATCAGGCTTCAGCTGGACGCGCGCGTTCTCGTACCTGCTGAGCTTCACCAGGTTGACGCCCTCAACCTGGGCGACCACCTCTTCGGCCGACAAGCTCTTCAGCTCGCGAAGCCTCCTCAGTTCAGCGGCGATGCGCCGATACCGCACAGCTGGCACTGCGACAGCCATCTACGTAACCCTCCAGAGCGTTCAGACACCAGTGTGCATGCGAGTGGTGACGGTTCGCCACCACCGACTGAAGCGTAGAGGGTGCACCTTGCCATCAGATCTGAAAGTTTTCACTTTTGGTTGACATGCCTTGTGGTGAGGCATCCACATGCTCCATGCTTTGAGTAACGAAGTGGTGGCTATGCGTGACATGCATGGCGGCTGCTACGCCACGCCCTCATGGGTGCCCCCTGCTGGACGCGTACGGGTCGCCGCTTCCGCGGCCCGGTCAACTCCACTCGCGTGTTTGGAAGGTGCTTTCGCCGTGTCCTCCCACTCCTCCACCACCTGGCTGCCGCGCAGCCGCCGCGCCCCCTCCGAGGGGCGTTCCCTTCTCGCCTCGTTCCTCGCCTCCGTCCCGAACGGGAACCAGTTCCTCGACTCGGGGCTTCTGATCGTCTCGGAGCTCGTGACCAACGCCCTCCTGCACGGCACGCCGCCGGGGCACCGCATCTACCTCTCCCTCGACCTCGACTTCGACCCGGACTTCACCCCCGACCCCACCTGCCTGCGCATCGAGGTGCACGACGCCCGGCAGGACCGCGAGCCCGTCCTGCGTGCCCTCACCCTCGACGGCGAGGCCGGGCGCGGCCTGCACCTCGTCAAGTCCCTGGCCAAGGAGACGGGTTGCTCCCCGCGTCAACCGATCGGCAAGATCGTCTGGTGCGAGGTGGCCGCGTGAGGGCCGATCACGACATCCGCGTGGAGGTCCCGGGCCACCGCCCGCCCGCCGTCCACACCCTCAACGCCGATACCCTCGAACAGGTCTGGGCCTCGGTCTGCCACCTGCCGATGTCCCGCTTCCAGCACTACGTCCTGGAACGCCGCCTCACCGGCCCCTGCGCCCGGCGCGACATCGTCCGCGACCTCGCCGACGCCCCCGTCCTCGCCCTCCCCCTCGGCGACCGCGAGATCCGCATCAGCTGGGCGGACACGGCCCGGTAGCCGTCCCGGCCCGGACGCCGCCGCATCGCCGAGTCGCTCCGATCCGATCCGACGGCGGCCGCGACCACTCCCCCGCGCGAGAAGTCGGCCGGCCCGACTTCTCACGCCGAACCACACCAAGGCGCCGCACCCCGAGTCGGCCCCCGGGTCACAACACCCCCCGCCGCACCAACCGCCCCCACATGAGAAGTCGACCGGCCCGACTTCTCACGCGCCGAACCACGCCGAGGCCCCCGAGGCCCGCCGCCCCGATCACCACCACCCCCGTCGCGCCACCCGCCCCCGCACGAAAAGTCGGCTGTTCGAGGGCGGTGAGGCCGGTGAGCAGGTGCACCACCCACCCCCGCACGAGAAGTCGGCCGGTCCGACTTCTCGCGCCGAACCGCGCCGAGCAGCACTTCGCCGCCGCCCCGGTCAGAGCCACCCCCGCCGGGCAGCCTGCACCCCGGCCTGGAACCGGGTGGTGGCGCCCAGGTGCGCCAGCAGGGTGGACACCCGGCGCACCACGGTGCGCCGCCCCAGCCCCAGCCGGCGGGCGATGGCGTCGTCCGTCGCCCCTCCCGCCATCAACGTGAGGATCCGCCGGTCGCGTTCGTCGACCCGCAGGTCGACCTCGGCCATCGACGCGGGCACCGCCAGGCGCCACAGCGTCTCGAACACCGCCGTCAGCGCGTTCAGCAGCCCGGAGGGCCGGATCAGCAGCGACACCACTCCCGGCCCGTCGTCGGCGGGCAGGGTGACGATGGCCAGGTCGTCGTCACCGATGGCGAGTTTGAGCGGCGGCTCGTCCAGGGTGCGGGCCTGCTCACCCGCCTCGATCATCCGCGCCATGTTGGGCCCGACCACCGGATCCTGGAACGCGCAACCCTGGTAGATCACGCGGTAGTTGACGCCCGCCGCCATCCGGCGCCGCTGCAGCACCTCCTGGTCGAGGTAGTGGGCGGGGCTGCCGGAGTACGGCGGCACGTCGATGACCCGTAGCTGGTGGCGGGCCGCGAGTTGGAGGCGGCGGCTGGCGGCCAGCACCTCGGCGGGGTCCTCGACCACCTCCAGGGCGCCGTAGCTGCCGGTGTCGCGCCGCGCGAAGCGGTAGAGCCGTTCCAGTTCGGCGCCGGCCCGGCGGGCGGTGGCCTGGCGCAGCGCGTCGTGCTGCAGCACGGCTTCCACCACCCGGGCGGGTGGCAGCGCCTCCCAGGCGTGGTCGCGGTCGTCGGCGCTGTCGGTGGTGTCGAAGGCCACCGCGACGCCCTCGTCGGCGAGGTCGCGCAGGACGGCGAGGACGGCGTCCTCGTCCAGGCCGCTCTCGCGGGCGAGTTCGGGCACGCGGGCCCGTGGCCGGCCGACCAGGCCGTGGTAGACGCGGCCGCGTTCGGAGTCCGGTTCCAGCACGTCGTGCACGACGCCCCCCCAGTCATCGTGTCCCGCCACCATGTCATGTCCAGGGCAGGCTCGGGGGAGCCTACCCACCCCTGCGGCGCACATGCGCCAGTGGCCCAGGTGCGCCGCCGGGGGCCCTGGCGTCGGGGCGGGGCCACTGGCAAGAGTTGTCGGCGATCAGTCAGATCGCCGAGGATCACCGAAGACCGCCAAAGGTCGCTGAAGGTCGAGGACGCCCATGCCCCCTGCCCGGCTCCGGCGCGCCCGCGCGGCACTCGCCGCCCTGGCCGCCTGCCTGCTCCCGCTCGCCGCGACGCCCGCGGCCTCCGCCGCCTCCGCACCCGCGGCGCCCGCAGCCCCCGCAGCCCCCGCAGCGGCCGCCGTACGCGCCGAGGCCGCCGTACGGGCCGACGCCGACGCGCCGCCGCCGCTGACCGACGGCTTCGGGCTGACCCAGGTCGGCGCCGCCACCGGCACCGCCACCAACTTCGTCGTCACCGTCACCACGGCGAAGGTCGCCGGGCCGCACACCATCCGCATCCTGCTGCCCGCCGACTACGCGCAGCGGCCGGACAAGCGCTACCCGGTGCTGTACTTCCTGCACGGCGCCTCGGACAACCCGAGCGACCCGGCCCTGGCCTACCCCGCGCTGACCGCCGCCCAGTCGATGATCACCGTCATCCCGGACGGCGGCCTGCGCGGCTGGTACACCGACTGGCTCGACCAGAACACCGCCGCCGGCGCCCAGAACTGGGAGACCTTCCACCTCACCCAGGTCCTGCCGTTCGTCGACGCCAACCTGCGCACCCGCACCGACCGCGCCCACCGGGCCGTCGGCGGGCTGTCCATGGGCGGCTTCGGCGCCCTGCACTACGCCCAGGACCGCCCCGACCTGTTCGGCCAGGTCCTCACCATGTCCGGCGCCAACGACCTCTCCACCGACGAGATGATCATCCGCGGCGCCGTGGTCGCCACCCTCACCAACGCCGGCACCGTGCTCTGCGGCCCCAGCGACGGCCACCCCTGCGGCCTGGACTTCGGCCCCACCGTCTCCAGCGACGCCGTCTTCGGCACCCCGTACCCGGTGTTCAACGCCGACTGGCGCTGGAACGCCGCCGACCCCGTCGCGCGCGCGGGCCTGCTGGAGCACACCGGCATCACCGTCTACACCGGCAACGGCAACAACAACCCCGCCGACATGGAGTTCTGGGCCGAGGGCACCGCCAAGCGCCTCAAGCAGCGCCTGGACGCGCTCGGCCTGCCGTACCGCTACGTCGGCTACGGCGACGGCACCGGCTGGGGCGCCGACTGCCACGGCGGCCACACCCCGGGCTGCTGGGCGCAGGACCTCGCGGACTACGTCCCGCGCCTGGAGGCGGCCTTCGCCGCCGCGCCCTGAGCCCTGGCCCCGCACCTCTCCCCCGACGAAAGGAAACCCCTTGCCCACCACGACCCCCGGCCGTACGGCGCCCTGGCTGCGCCTGTTCGCGGCCCTCCTGGTGACCTGTTGCGCCGCCCTGGGCCTGACCGCCGCGCCCGCCCGCGCCGCCGCGGCCACCCCGGAGGCCGCGCCGGCCCCGCTCGCCGCCTGCGCCTCGCCGCAGCAGTGCCTGACCATCAAGTCGCTCAGCAACGGGCGCCAACTCGACGTCCAGAACGGCAACATGGGCGACGGCGCCTACATCGTCACCAACTCCGCCCCCGGCTACCACCAGTCCTGGCGGCTGAACGTCGACCCGTCCGACTCCTCCTTCACCATCGTCAACAACGACACCGGCAAGTGCATCGACCTGGCCTTCTTCACCCCGGCGCTGCGCCAGCAGAGCTGCGCCGGGCAGGCCAGCCAGCGCTGGTACTTCCAGCCCGCGGCGGCCGGCGGCGCGGACTCGTTCATGATCCGCCACGCCGGTGACAACACCTGCCTGGACCTGCTGCTCGGCGGCAACTACGACGACGCCTGGACCGACCAGTACAGCTGCAACGGCACCGTCAACCAGCAGTGGTCCACCGGCTTCGCCCAGGCCGCCCGCAACCTGGCCGTCGACCACGGCGCCAAGCAGTGCCAGAAGGACCCCTCCAGCTGCTCCTGGGCCACGAAGAGCGAGGCCCCGGCCGCGCCGCTGCCGCGCACCTGCGCCTCCGCGGTCTGGTTCAACAACACCAGCAGCGCCGTCCAGCAGTCCTTCGCGGTCACCGACGACAGCGGCTGGTCCAACACCATCGGCGCCGACATGGGCACCCAGATGTCCGCCGGCGCCCCCGGCAACGTCCTGACCGGGACGATCAGCTCCTCGCTGAAGTACAGCAACGAATGGCACGGGTCGCGGAGCGTCAACAACAGCGTGACCGTCACCGTCCCGACCCAGCAGTACGGCTGGGTGACGCTCGCCAAGATCGCCCGCAAGGTCACCGGCACCTGGACCTTCGACGCCCACGGCATCCCGTGGACCGCCGAGGACACCGTCACCGTCCCGCTCAGCTCCGACCCCACCGCCGGCGCCACCCTCTACATCGCCAACACCAGCGCGACGTTCAGCAGCTGCTCCTGACACCGCGCCCGCTCCACGGCCGCCGCCCGCGCACCGCGCCGGGCGGCGGCCCCGCGTTTCCCGCCGGTCGGACCCCGCAGGCCGTCCGGACGTGCGCCGCCGCGCAACCCGCCGTACAGTGCCCCGGCCCACCCCGCCCGCACGGCCGTGACCTGCGCATTCACCCGAAGCTGCGGGCGGACGGACCTCTGGCTAGCCTGGTCGTCGGGTGGGTGCGAAGCATCGCCGTACCCACCGGCCCCCGGAGGCCCAGCAGCCGGTGCGACCCACAGAGACCCACAAGGACCCACAGGGTTTCCGGCGTCATCCGCGGAAGAGCCCGCGCACCTCTCGGACCACCTCACAAGGGACAACCCGCATGAGAGTGACAACCATGTCTCCTGCCAAGCGCATCGCGACCGCGGCCGTCACCGCCGTCCTGCTGGGCGCCACCCCCGGCCTCGCCGCGGCCGCCGCTCCGCCGACCGCGCTCCCCTCCCAGCCGACCGGCGAATGGCACCAGTTCAAGATCTACCCGCTCGACCTCCCGGCCAGGAACCTGGACGTCGACAGCGCCGGCAGGGCCGTCGTGGCCGTCGTCGACCCCGAGAGCGCACGCCAGCAGTGGAACCTGAGCAACATCGGCGGGCTGCCGCTCATCGAGAACAGGGCGACGGGCACGTGCCTGACCGCGCCGGACGACACCCTGGACGCCGTCACCGTCCAGACCTGCGACAAGAACAACCCGAACCAGCGGTGGGACGTGCACTACGTGACGTCCGGCCAGGTGGCGATCTCACCGAAGGCCCACCCCCGCCTCGCCCTCACCGGGGGCACCCAGACCGGCAGCAACAAAGCCCTCCTGCGGACCTACGCGGCGCAGGACAACCAGCAGTGGTCCATGCGCTCCGTGAAGTAGCGGCCCCGTCCCGGGCGGCCCCCGCCCCCGGCAGGCCCTTCGACGCCCGCGGCACGCCCGTGACCTGCGTGTTCCCTCGGAGCTGCGGACGGACCGACCTCTGGCTAGCCTGGTCGGGTGGACACGAAGCACCTCCGTGCCCACCGGGCCCCGGCGGCCGGGCGGCGAGTGGTCCGACCCCTCACCCCACTCCCGGCGCGCCCCACGGCCCCGTGACCCGCAGGGCCTCCGACGCCACCCGCCGAGGAGCCCGCACACCTCTCGGACCACCCCACAAGGGAAACCCCATGAGAGTGATCACCATGTCTCCTGCCAAGCGCATCGCGACCGCGGCCGTCACCGCCGTCCTGCTGGCCGGCACGCCCGGGCTGGCACTGGCGGCCACCGGAACGGCCGGCTCCCAGGCCACGCCGCAGGCGACGCAGCCGTCCAAGCAGACCGACACCTGGAACCAGCTCCGGGTCTGGCCGCGGGGCGACGACTCGGCCAGGAACCTGGAGGCCGGCCGCGGCGGCCGGGTCGTCGTGGCCACCCCCGAGCGCAACAACGACCGCCAGCAGTGGAGCCTGAGCACCGTCGCCGGGAAACAGCTCGTCAAGAACAAGGCGACGGGCACCTGCCTGACCGCGCCGAGCGGCTCCCGCGGCTCCGTCACGCTCCGGCCCTGCGACCAGAACGACATGAACCAGCAGTGGACCGTGCGGAACGTGGGGCAGGGCAAGGTCAGGATCTCCCCCGCCACCCACCCCGACCTCGCCCTCACCGGCGGCACCAGGCTCGGCAGCGCCGTCGCCCTGCGGATGTACGACGGGGCGCGCTCCCAGCAGTGGAGCACGGTCCCGCCGGGATCCTGAGCCCCCGGACGGCCGCCGGCCCGTTCGCCGCGCATGGCCCCGCACAGCCAAGCGGGGAAAGACCCACGCCGCTGGACCCCCACCACCCCCCAACTTCCTTCGCCACCTCCCCCCCTTTTCACGCCCCGTGGCCCTGCCCGACCGGTCGGGCAGGGCCATGCGCGGTGAACTCCCCACCAGTCAGCGATTTCTGACGCGACGTCAGCCCACCGCAGCCGCCTTGCCGGCCAGGCGGACCAGCGCCTCGCGCGCCGCCAGGCGGCCAGCGGTACGGAAGGAGTACTCGCGCGAGTCGACCAGGTGCACCACGGTGTGGTGCACCACCAGCGCCAACGCCAGCGGGGTGCCGGGCAGTTGCTCGGACAGCTCCGCATGCACGCCCTCGGCCAGGGCGGCGTGGAAGCGCTCCAGGTCCCCGGGCTCCGGGTCGCCCCGGACGGTGGCGTCCGGGGCGGACTCGACGCGCAGGCCCTCCTCCCAGGGCTCGAAGTCCACGGTGACGATCGCGACGTCGCCCGGGCAGCTCGTCTGGTGGACGTAACGGGCCCGTACGCCGCGGACCGGGCGGGGCGGGAAGGCCTGCTGCTCGGCGGTCACAGGGTCAGGAGTGCTCGATCTCGACGGAGGTGATCACCACGTCCTCGACCGGGCGGTCGGCCTCGGTGGGGGTGGTGGCGATGGCGTCGACCACGGCCTTGGAGGCGGCGTCGGCGACCTGGCCGAAGATGGTGTGCTTGCGGTTGAGGTGGGCGGGGGTGCCCACCGTGATGAAGAACTGCGAGCCGTTGGTGCCCGGGCCGGCGTTGGCCATCGCCAGCAGGTACGGCTTGGTGAAGAACAGCTCCGGGTGGAACTCGTCCGCGAAGGAGTAGCCCGGGCCGCCGGCGCCGGTGCCGGTCGGGTCGCCGCCCTGGATCATGAAGCCCGCGATCACCCGGTGGAAGAGCGTGCCGTCGTAGTACGGTCCCTGGCCCGGCCCGCCGGTGCGCGGGTCGGTGTACTCCCGGGTGCCCTCGGCGAGTTCGGCGAAGTTGCGGACCGTCTTCGGCGCGTGGAACGGGAACAGCTCCAGGCGGATCGGGCCCGCCGTGGTGTGCAGGGTGGCGAACCGGGCAGTGGCCACTGGGTGACTCCTCGGGTACGGCTGGCGGGTGGGGCCCGTGCGGCCCGGTGCGGTGACCTGGGCCGTTCGGCTACCGCATCCTGGCACAGCCTCCGCTCGCGCGGCCGAACCGGGTGGGACGATCCGGACGTCAGACGTAACAGGACGTCGGGCGAAAGGCGGGTGGTCGTGATGGTCGGTGCGGTTCTGGTGGGAGTGCTGGTCCTGGTCGTCGCGGGGTGCGGCTGCGTGGTGTGGGCCGACCGCGGCGGGCCGCGCTGGACCCGGGTGGTCGCGGCCCTCACCCTCGGCGCCGGGAAGGCGGTGCGCAGCTACCAGCGCCGGCGGCCCCGCCGGGTGGGGAACGGCGGCGCGGACGGCGGGGACGGCGGGGACGGCTGCTGAGCCGCCGGCCGGGGCGGGCGGCGCGGCGGGCCGCTCGGGACGTGGCGCGTCCCCGGCCGCCGGGGGTGTGCGGCGGCCGGGGACGCGAGGGGGTGTCAGCTCTCGGTGGAGCGGCGGCGGGCGGCCACGACCAGCGCCGCGCCCGCGGCGAGGGCCGCGGCGGCGCCGCCGGCCTCCCAGCCGAGCCCGTCGGTGCCGGTGGCGGCGAGCGCGCCGGTGCCGGTCGTGGCGCCGGTGCCCGTACGGGTACCGGTCGTGGTGCCCGTGCCCGTACCGGCGCCGGTGGTGGTGGTCTGGGTGAGGCCGGCGGGCTGGACGGTCTGCGGCTGCTGCCCGGACCCGTCGGTACCCGTGCCGTTGCCCGTACCCGTACCCGTGCCGTTGCCCGTGCCGGGCTTGGCCGCCGCGGCCTCGTCCTCGGCCCTGGCCTTGGCCCAGCCCTCCTTGAGGAAGGCCAGGATGTCCGCGTAGCTGCCCTCGGAGGCGGCCAGGGCGGCCTTCTTCACCACGGGGCCGCCGGTCTCGATGATCTGGGAGACCTTCACCCGGTTGTCGCTCTCGCGCAGGACGGGCAGCTCGACGGTCAGGAAGCGCCGCACGGCCTCGGCGTTGCCGTCCATGGCCTTCTGGGCGGCCGCGGCGGTGGCCGGGCCGGTCTCCTTGTCGGCGATGATGCGCAGCACCTCGACCCGGTCGTCCTCGAACTGGGCCTTGGCGAAGCCCTCGTTGAGGAAGGCCTCGACGGCCTCGTCGGTGCCGGCGTCCAGCGCCTTGCCGGCGGCCTCGCGCACGGCCCTGCCGCCCTGGCTCATGAGCTGGCTGAGCTTGACCCGGTTGTCGTCGGCGCGCAGCCTGCCCAGCTTGGTGGTCAGGAAGTCGCGCAGCTCGGCGGCGCCGCCCTTGAGGGCCTTCTCGGCGCCTTCGCGCACGCCGCGGCCGGTCTTGGGGTCGGCGAGGAGGGCCTCGACCTTGGCGCGGTCCTCGTCCTCGGCGCGGGCGACGTACTGGCCGGTCTTCAGGAAGTCGAGGATGTCCTGGTAGGTGCCGCGGAGGGCGGCCCTGGCGGCCTTCTGCACGGCCGGGCCGCCAACGGCGTAGATCTGGGAGACCTTGACCTGGTCGTCGATCTGTCGCTGCTCGGCGAGCTCGACCTCCAGGAAGTGCCGCAGCTCGGCGGCGCCGCCCTTGAGGGCCTTCTCGGCCGCCTCGCGCACGCCGAAGCCGCTCGCCGGGTCGGCGAGGATGCGCTGGACCTCGGCGCGGTCGCGCTGCTCCTGTCCGCTGCCGGCCCCGGGGGTGCCGTCCTCGGGGGCGGTGTCCTTGGCGGAGTCCGAGCCGGTGTCGGGACCGGAGAGGCCGATCGGCTTCGGGGCGTCGGAGGCGGAGGCCGTGGACGGGAAGAGGACAGCGGGGGCCAGGACCGCGGCGGCGACGACTGCGGACACCCGGGGCAGCTTCATCGAGAGCAAACCTGCTTCGTGTGAAGGGATCATGAACGACCCACAGCATAGATCCACTTTTACGATCGGCATACCGGATAAGTGCCGACCCTCGACCCGCCCCGACCTGCCCTGACCTGCCCCGATCTGTCCGACCTCCCCTTCCGGCCACCGGGCCGCACCGGCCCGCACCGCGCCCCCTGCCGGTCGGAGGCCGCCGCTAGGCTCTGGCGGATGAGCTTCCACCTGGTCGTCGGACACGGGCCCGCCGGGGCCGCCACCGCCCGCCTGCTGGCCGAACAGGGCCACGAGGTCCGGGTCGCCACCCGCACCGGGCGCCCCGCCGGGCCGGCCGTCCCCGGCGTCGAACACCTCGCCCTGGACGCGAGCGACCCCGCACAGCTGGCACCGGCCGCCCGCGGTGCCGCCGCCGTCCACGGCTGCGCCGCGCCGCCGCTGCCGCAGTGGGCGCGGCTGTGGCCGGCACTGACCGCCTCGCTGTGCGCGGCGGCCGAGGAGAGCGGCGCGGTGCTGGTCATGCTCGGCAACCTGTACGGGTACGGGCCGGTGGCCGGCCCGATGACCGAGGACCTGCCGCTCGCCGCGACCGGCCCCAAGGGGCGGGTACGGGCGGCGGCCTGGGAGCAGGCGCGGGCGCTGCACGAGGCCGGGCGGATCCGGGCGGTGGAGGTGCGGGCCTCGGACTTCTTCGGCCCCGGGGTCACCGACGGCGGCCACCTGGCGGCGCGGGTGATGCCCGGTCTGCTGAAGGGCCGCCCGATCGCCACCCTCGGCGACCCGGACACCGCGCACAGCTGGACCTACCTGCCGGACGTGGCCCGGGCGATGGCCGAGATCGCCGGCGAGGAACGGGCCTGGGGCCGGGCCTGGCACGTGCCCACCGCCCCTCCCCTGCCGGTGCGCGCGATGGTCGACCGACTGGCCGCCGAGGCCGGTAGCGGGCCGGTCGCGGTGCGCCGCCTGCCCGCGGCCGCACTGGCCGTGGCGGGGCTGTTCTCCCCGCTGCTGCGCGAACTGCGGGAGGTGCGCTACCAGTTCGACCGGCCGTTCGTGGTGGACAGCTCCGCGTACGAGGCCGCGTTCGCGGTGCGGGCCACGCCGCTGGAGGAGCAACTGCGGGCGACGGTCGCCTGGTGGCGCGAGCGCGCGCAGCCGTAGCACCGCACGGGCAACCGGCCTGCGCGGGAGTCACCGCGCTCGGCGGCTCCCCGGATCAGCGGCCCGCCGGGCCTCGGGAACGGCTCGAACGGGGCGTACGGGGCGAACGGGGAGGCGAACTCGCCGTCCGCGGCGGCCCGTTCGTCGCGCCTGCGGCGAACACCTCCGGGTCGTCGCCGAACCCGCCCCGGCCCGCTCGGCCCGCTCGGGGCACCCGGGGCACCCGGGGCACCCGGGGCACCCCGGTCACCGGGCCGTCCGACGGGGGTCCGGGGGTGACACCGCCCGCAGCGAGTAGAGGACCGGGAGGTAGGAGTCGCCGAACGGGAACCGGTAGATGCCGTCGGGTCCCTGGGGCAGGATGCGGCGTGCGTCGAACGCGGCCTCGGTGTGTTCGGCGAGCCGGTCCACGATCAGTCCCGCTCCGGCGGCCGCCGTCACGATCTCGCCCACCGAATGCGGGTACTGCACCACTTCCTGCGCGGCCATCGGCAGGTCCGGGTCGGCGTACGTACCCGTCACGGCCTCGCACCGGGGCTCCCCGCCGCCGTAGGGCCAGTCGGCCACGAACGGCTCGTAGCTCGCCAGGGTCTGGAACGCCGGATGCAGGTCGACCAGCACCAGCCTGCCACCGGGCCGCAGTGCCATCGCCGCACCGCGCATCCACGCGTCGAGGTCACCGATCCAGCACAGCACCCCGTAGGTGGCGATCACGAGGTCGAACCCGTCCGCCAGGCGGGACGGCAGGTTCTGCGTGTCCGCCTCGATGAAATCGGCCACCAGAGCTGCGCGCCCGGCCAGTTCACGTGCCCGGGCGATCGCCGCCGGCGAGAAGTCGACCCCGGTCACCCGGGCTCCCAGACGGGCCCAGCTCAGGGTGTCCATGCCGAAGTGGCACTGCAGATGCAGCACGTCCCGACCGGCCACCTCACCGGCCAGCTCCCGTTCGATCCCGTGGAGCGTCTGCCGCCCGGCCAGGAACGAATCCACGTCGTAGAACGCGTCGTCGGGGGTCGTCCCGTGCGCCACGGCCCGGGCGTCCCAGAGGGCGCGGTTCGCGGCGAGCCCGTCGTCGGGCGACTTTCCGTTCATGTCCGCAGTCTGACAGGGCCCTTCCGCGGATCACCGCTCGGGCGGCGCGGCGGCGCAGCGGCGGGGCGCGCCCGGGCCGGGACCGGGACCGGGACCGGGACCGTTCGAGTTCGGCCGGTGGAACCACCCGTGAGAGCATCGGCCGGTGCGCAGACTGACGGTACTGGGGACGTGCGGCGCCTGGCCCGAGGCCGGGCGGAGCGCCAGCGGGTTCCTGCTGGAGTACGACGGGTTCCGGCTGGTGCTGGACCTCGGCTACGCGACGTTCCCGCGGTTGTTGGAGCACTGTGCCGCCGGGCACGTCGACGCCGTGGTGATCACTCATGAGCACCCCGACCATTGCGCCGACCTCAGTCCCCTGTGCCGCGCACGCTACTTCGCGCAGGAGCGGGGCGCCCGCCTGCCCCTGTACTGCACCCCCGGGGTGATCGGCCGGGTGCAGGCGATGGAACCGACCGAGGACCTGCTCGACGTCTTCGACGTGCACGCGCTTCCTTCGAGCCACCGGGTGGGACCGTTCCGGCTCGATGCCGCGCTGCTGCCGCATCACGTCCCGCACGCAGGGGTGCGGTTGACCGCGCCGGGTCTGACCCTTGCCTACAGCGGCGACGCGGGAGCGGACCCCGCCCTGGCCCGGCTGGCCGCGGGAGCGGATCTGTTCATCGCCGGAGCCACCCTGCAGGGCCCGTCCGCCGACGGCGGCGACCCCCACCTGATGAGCGCCGCGGAGGCCGGGACGTGGGCGACCCGTTCCGGGGCCGAGCGCCTGCTCCTCACCCACTTCTGGCCCGGCAGCGACCGCACGCGTTCGACCGCCGAGGCCCGGAGCCGGTTCTCGGGCGAGGTGATCGCGGCCGAGGAGGGCATGGTGCTCCCGTTGTAGCCAGTGCTCTGACCGAGAACGTTCACCGGGTTGGCGGCGGTGGGACCGGAACCGGTTGGATGAGACGGACATCCAACGGGTTGGGGGCGTGGTGGCGGAGCCGGTCAAGGTCAGGAGGCTGACCGACCAGGCGGGCCAGCAGTTGCAACGGATCGTGCGCCGGGGCAGCTGCGGCAGTTCACGCTCGCCGACTCGAACCATCCGAACCGCACGGTCCGGACCCGCGCTCTGCACGCCTACCTGCGCTGGCGCAACGCGAACGCCCGCCACCCCGAAGACCTAGACCGGCACGCGGACGAAACCCTCGGTCCAGTGGTCCTCATCGATGTCGTACTCTCCGATCTGGAAGCAGTCCGGCTCGTCGGCGAAGCCCGGTAGAAGACGCGCGCGGCGCATCCGCTCCTCGGCCACGGCCTCGGAGGAGTAGATGCCGAGCAGCTTGACGTCGTCGCCGTCCTGCTCGTCGATGAACACGTCCCCGTCGTCGAGGTGAATCGTCTCGTCGTTGGGCCCGGCTTCGTTCCGGTGGCTGATGTGCCAGAGGGGATAGACCTTCACGGGCGCAGGCTATCCCGGGCCCAACCGGCGCCCCCGCCGGGCGGCGTTGTCGCAGGTGGGGCCTAAGGTGCGGGGCATGAACGTTCCCGAGGTCATACCGATCCGCCACGAGCCCGACTACCGCACGGACACCATCGGGCGGTGCGAGGGCGGCCAGTTCTACGCGACCGTCGTCGCGGCGTTCCCCGAGGGCTGGAGCGGCGACGACTGGCAGGCCGTGAAGCGCTGGCACGCCGTGCTGCACCGGTTCGACGAGGCCGGCCGCCACCTGGGCTCGCGCATCGAGTCCACCGGCACGACGGCGGACGGCGAGCGGCAGGCGGTCGACGCGGCCGCGCTGCTGCTGGAGCAGTGGCTGGACGCCCTGCCGGGGCGGCACTACCAGGACATCGCCATCGCCCCCTTCGAGGTCCGCTTCGAGGGGGCCCTGTTCGGCCTGGTCGTGGAGGTGGACGAGGACGAGGAGGACGAGGAGGACCGCGTGCACCTGGAGCTCTACCCGGACGGCCTGGGCTTCTTCGCCCCGTGGGACGGCTGCTACGACACCTGAGCGGCGGCGGCCCGCGCGGCCCGTTCCTCGCTAGGCTCGGCGGTGCCGGGGGCCGCGAGGTCCCGGGGTCTCCTGCGGGAAGGCGGGTGCGCGCATGCTCGGGTACGACGCGGACGGGTTCGTGCGGGACGGGGTGCCGCACCGGGTGGTGGCCGGGGCGGTGCACTACTTCCGGGTGCACCCCGAGCTGTGGGAGGACCGGCTGCGGCGGGTGCGGGCGCTGGGCGTGAACACCGTGGACACCTACGTGCCGTGGAACTTCCACGAACTGCCCGACGGCACGGTGGACTTCACCGGCTGGCGGGACGTGGCGCGCTTCGTGCGCCTGGCCGCCGGCCTGGGGCTGGACGTGATCCTGCGCCCGGGCCCGTACATCTGTGCGGAGTGGGAGTTCGGCGGGCTGCCGGCCCGGCTGCTGGCGGTGGACGGGCTGCGGCTGCGCTGCGCGGACCCGGCGTACCTGGCCGAGGTGGACGGCTGGTTCGACGCGCTGGTGCCCGAGCTGCTGCCGCTGCTGGCGAGCCGGGGCGGGCCGGTGGTGGCGATGCAGGTGGAGAACGAGTACGGCAGCTACGGCGACGACGCCGCCTACCTCGCCCACCTGCGCGACGGCCTGGTGCGGCGCGGGGTGGACTGCCTGCTGTTCACCACCGACGGCGCCCACGACACCATGCAGCAGGGCGGCACGGTCCCGGGCCTCCTCGCCACCGCCACCTTCGGTTCGCGCGCCCCCGAGCGCCTCGCGGTGCTCCGCCGCCACCAGGGCGAGGGCCCGCTGACCGCCATGGAGTTCTGGATCGGCTGGTTCGACCAGTGGGGCCTGCCGCACCACGTCCGCGACCCGAAGGAGACCGCCGCCTCGCTGGACGAACTGCTGGCCACCGGCGCCTCCGTCAGCCTCTACATGGCGCACGGCGGCACCAGCTTCGGCCTGTGGTCCGGCGCCAACCACTCCGGCGCCCACCCGCTGGACGCCGGCTACGAGCCGACCGTCACCAGCTACGACTACGACGCGCCGATCGGCGAGGCCGGCGAGCTGACCGAGAAGTTCCACGCCCTGCGCGAGGTCATCGGCCGCCACCTGCCCCTGCCGGACGGCGAACTGCCCGACCCCCCGCCCCGGGTGGCGCCGCAGCGCCTGGAGCGGGCCGACGGGCGGGCGTCCCTGGCGCAGGCCCTGGACGCGCTGTCGCGGCCGCGTCGGCATGCGGCGCCGCTGCCGATGGAGCGGCTCGGACAGGACCGCGGCCTGATCCACTACCGCACCCGCGTACCGGGCCCCCGCCCCGAACTGCCGCTGCGCATCGACGGGTTGGCCGACCGGGCGCAGGTGTTCGCGGACGGGCGCCCGCTCGGGGTGCTGGAGCGCAACTCCCCCGGCGAGACCCTGCCGCTGGCCACCGGGCCCGACGGGGTGGTGCTGGACATCCTGGTCGAGGCGCTGGGGCGGGTGAACTACGGCCCGCAGATGGACGACCGCAAGGGCATCACCCGCGGCGTCTCGCACGGCCACCAGCGGCTCTTCGACTGGCAGATCCGGCCGCTGCCGCTGACCGATCTGTCCGCACTGCGCTTCACGGAGAACGTCGAGGCGGGCGACGGCGAGGCCCGCGACGGCGAGCCGGCCTTCCACCGCTTCACCGCCGAACTCCCCTCCCCCGCCGACGCGTTCCTCGCCCTGCCCGACTGGGGCCGCGGGCTGCTGTGGCTCAACGGCTTCCTGCTCGGCCGCCACTGCGCCGCCGGCCCCCAGCGCACTCTCTACGCCCCCGCCCCGCTGTGGCGGCCCGGCGCCAACGAACTGGTCGTCCTGGAACTCGAACGCCACGGCACGGCACTGGAGTTGCGCGCCCGACCGGACCTCGGCCCGGTCACGGCCGCGCCCAGCTCCGAGTACTGACCGGCCGGGTAAGCCCCCCGCGCACAGGAATCCCCCGGCCTCTCTCCGGCACCACCGGCCGCGGGGGTCAGGCGTCGAAGCGATGGGCGAACGGGCGCCCGGGGAACGCGCGACACTCGAACAGGTACACACCGCCCAGGTCTCCGAGACTCAGGTCCGTTCCCTCCCACCGGACGTCGCGGTCCTCGACCGGAGTCCACGCCTGCCTGCAGTCGTGCTCCTCGGTGCTCTCCACGGTCAGCAGATGGTCCATCGTCGTCCGGCAGGCCGGGCACACCGGCCACTGCGGGTACTGGCTCCAGCCGGGGAACCCACCCAGCTTGACGCCCGGCGCGGTGGACAGGTGGAACTGGTAGTCCCAGCCCGTCCCTCTCTCCACCTGCTCGAAGCGGTCCTCCAGGGCGTCCCAGATCTCGTACGGCAGGTCCCAACTCGGGTACTCCGTCACCCGCTCCGGATGGACGACGCACGGCCGCGGCACCTGCCCGTACGCGGCGTCCGCCGGCACCGGCGGCGCGGGCCGCACCTCCCCGACCTCCCGCACGGACCGCCAGCAGACCTGCGGCACGACCCACTGGCCGTCGTGGCGCAGCGGGCACCAGAGCACCTGGAGCAGGTCCCGTTCCTCCGGGAAGGGCACGAGGTCCAGCACGTCCCGGCGGTGGATCTGGACGACCGCGACCATCGGCGACCCGGGGTGCTCCGGGCACTCCGGCCACGGCTCCGACGCCGGCCAGAGCAGCGGGCCGCCCACCGAGCTGTCGCGGCACGTCGGCTCGCCCCGACGTGGATGCAGCCTCACGGCCTCCCGGCGGAACGGGGCCACCTCGGGAAACAGCTCTTCGACGTTCAGGGGGCGCGGCGGGGTTCTACGGGTCACGCGTGGACGGTACCGGGGAGCACGGCCCGGGCGCACCGGAGATTCGCCCCGGCGGCCGGCGCGGGAAGTCGGGCCTGCCGGATTCCCGCGCCGTTCAGGGCCCGATCAGGCGCAGCGAGGCCCACAGGGCCAGGACGGCGGCGGTGAGGGTGGCGGGGACGGCGAGCAGGCCCAGGCGGGTGAACTCGCGCAGTTCCACCGGTACTCCGCGGTCGCGGACGATGCCGCGCCACAGCAGGGTGGCCAGCGAGCCGGCGTAGCTGAGGTTGGGGCCGATGTTCACCCCGAGCAGGACCGCGAGGACGGCGCCGGGCCCGGCCGGGGCGGCCAGCGGCACCAGGGCGAGGGTGGCGGGCAGGTTGTTGATGACGTTGGCGAGGCCGGCGGCCAGGGCGGCGGTGGCGAGCAGGGCGGGCAGGGCGGTGCCGTCGGGGACGAGGTGGGCCAGGCCGGCGGCCAGGCCGTTGTCGACGACCGCGCGCACCACGATGCCCAGGGCGAGGACGAACGCCAGGAACGGCAGGGCGGCCGAGCGCACCACCGTCGCGGGGGTGGCGTGGCCGCGGGCCAGGGCGCGCGCGGCCAGGACGGTGGCGCCGGCGGCCGCCGCCCAGGCCGGGTCGATGTCGAGTGCGGAGGCGAGGACGAACCCGGCGAGCGTGCAGCCGACGGTGGCCAGGGCGAACAGCGGCATGGCGGGGGCCGGTCCGGTCTCGGGCGCCGCGGTGGGGGCGGCGTCCAGGTCGGCGGCGAAGAAGCGGCGCAGCACCAGGTACTCGACGCCGACCGCCGCCAGCCACGGCAGTGTCATCAGGGCGGCGAAGCGGCCGAAGCTCAGGCCGCTGGCGGTGAAGGCGAGCAGGTTGGTCAGGTTGGAGACCGGCAGCAGCAGCGAGGCCGTGTTCGACAGGTGGGCGCAGGCGTACAGGTGCGGCCCGGGCCGGGTGCCCAGGCGGGCGGTGGTGGCGAGGACGACGGGGGTGAGGAGTACGACGGTGGCGTCCAGGCTGAGCACCGCGGTGACCAGCGAGGCGACGGTGAACACCTGGACCAGCAGTCGGCGCGGGCGGCCGGCGGCGCTGCGTGCCATCCAGGCCCCGCAGGCGCGGAACAGCCCCTCGTCGTCGCAGAGTTTGGCCAGGACCAGGACGGCGGCCAGGAAGCCGATCACCGGTCCGAGGCGGGCGGCCTCGGCCGTGGCGTGCTCCAGCGGGACGGCGCCGGTCGCCACCAGCAGGGCGGCGGCCGGCACCGCGGCGGCGGCCTCCGGCCAGCCCCAGGGGCGGGCGACGGCGCAGACCAGGACGAGTATCAGCAGGCCTGCGGACAGGGCTTCGGCGCAGGCGGTGTTCAGGGGGTGCTCCTCGGGGGCCGGGACGGGTGTCCGTGCGGTGGGCGGTGCTCGGGCCCGGTTCGCGGCCCGGCGCAGCATGCCACACGGGTGGCCTGCGGGCGCCGGGCGGGTCGGCGCGCCCGGGTCGGCCCGCCCGGGTCCGTCGTGCCCAAGCGACCCCTGCGCCCGTCCCCCGGCCCCCGGCCCCCGGCCCCCGGCCCCCGGCCCCCGGATCAGGTCAGGTCAGGTCAGGTCAGTCCCACCAGAAGGACCACTGGTGGGCGCCGACCAGTCCCTCGGCGTACGCGGTGAGGCTGCCGGAGCCCTGGAAGACCAGGTCGGGGCAGAAGGCGGTGTGCTCGGCGGCCAGCGGGAGCGCCTCGGCGAGCGTGGCGGGCGGCACGGGGACGCTCAGCTCCAGGGTGTCGAAGCCGACTTCGACGACCTGGGCGCCGAAGCGGCGTTCCCAGTCGGCGAGCACGGTGGCGATCCTGGCGATGTCGTCGTGGTTCGTGGGGCCGCTCCAGCCGCACACCGCGAGGGCCTGGGCGCCGCTGTCGGCCCGCACCAGGCCGAGGCGGGCGTCCTTGACGGACCGCAGCACCTCGGCCAGTTCCCGGGCCTCGGTGCCGGCGGCGCCGTCGGGGACGGTGGTGGCGGGGGCGGGGCCGGGCCAGGTGCGGCCGTAGGGGGCGAGGGCTTCGTCCAGGATCCCGGCGTCCTCGCTCACCTCCCCGTCCTCGTCCCCGTCGACCTGCTTCCACCAGGTGGCCAGCAGGGCGGCCGGGTCGTAGAGGTCGGGTACGGCGGCGTCGACCGGGTACAGCTCGCCGGACAGCCAGGGCCGGTAGTCGGGGCCGGCGGGGTCCAGCGGGGTGAGCAGCAGCGGCCACAGCCCGGTCTGCGGGTGGGCGCGGTGCAGTTGGCGCCAGAGCCCGGCGGGGGCGGGGGCGTCGCTGATCCACAGCAGCGGCTGGGGCCCGTCGTCCGCGGTGACCGTACGGCCGGGCGGCAGGTCGACGGACAGATCGACGGGCAGGGCGGCGAGGGCGGCGACGAGGTCCAGGTGCTCGGTCATGCGGCTCACCGTAGGGGCGGGCACCGACAACGGGCGGGGCGGGGGGGAGGGGGCTCTCCCGGCTTCCCCGGTGCCCCCCCCTCGTCTGGCCCCCTCCCCCCACCCCCAGTGGCCGGGGAGACCCCCCCCCCC
>NZ_JBHVJT010000043.1:27087-33869 GCF_042798815.1 Kitasatospora sp. NPDC057738
CGTGTTTTGGTTGGGTGTTTGCACGTGGGGGAGGAGAAAAGAGCGGGTGGGGGGCAGGAGGGCCTCCCCCCCTCCCTCTCCCCCCTGGGCGCCCCCGGCCGGCGCCCCCGCCCGCAACGCCTCAGGACCAGGGCAGCCCCGCCCGCGTACGCCAGTACGCCCCGGCCGGCTCGGCCATGGCGCCGAGGGCGGCGAGGTCCTCGGGGGTCGGGCGGAGGCCGGTGGCGGCGAGGTTGGAGGCGAGCTGGTCGGGGGTGGCGGCGCCGGAGAGGACGATGTCGGCCCAGGGCTGGGCGGTGGCCGCGGCGAGGGCGAGGGCGTCGGGGGTGGCGGCGGTGCGGTCGGCGAGGGTGCGCAGCGGGGCGGTGTCGGGGCCGGTGGCGTTGCGGCCGGCGAGGCGGCCGTTGGCCATGCCCTCCTTGACGACGACGAGCCATCCGGCCGCGTGGGCTTCGGCGAGGGCGGGGGCGGCGGAGGTCTCCAGCAGGTTCCAGGTGGCCTGGACGGCGGTGAACAGCGGTCGGCCGTCCGTGGTGACGGCGAGGGCGCGGCGGATGGTGTCGGCCTGGGCGGGGCCGCTGGTGGACAGGCCCACCCGGACGCCTTCGGCGGCGAGGCCGGCGAGGCGCCGGTGCAGGGCGGGGTCGGTGAGGGCGGGGCTGTCGGGGGTGACGGAGTGGACGAGGTAGACGTCGAGGTGGTCGCCGAGCAGGGTGCGGGTCTCGTGGATCTGGCGGTCGTAGACGGCGGTGGAGTGCTCCTTGACCTCGTGCGCGGCGACTCCGTCGGTCTGCCAGTCGGCGGTGTAGGTGTAGCCCCATTTGCTGCCGACCGTCACCTCGGCCGCGGCCTCGGGGTGTTCGGCGAGCCACTGGCCGAGGAACTCCTCGGCGCGGCCGTAGGAGCGGGCGGTGTCGAGGTAGCGCACGCCGGCGGCGTACGCGGCGTCGAGCAGGGTGTGGGTGCGTTCGCGCAGGGCGTCGACGGTGCGTTCGGCGGGCAGGTCGGCGTCGCGCCCGAGGTTGATGTAGCCGGGCCGGCCGACGGCCGCCGTGCCCAGGCCGAGGCGCGCGGGGCGCGCGGCGGCGGGGGCGGGGATCGCGGTGGCGGCGGGGTCGGTCGGCATGGCGGGCTCTCCTCGGGCGCGACGGTTCTCACCTGGGACTTTAGCCGCGCGGTGGGGTCGGGGCGTCAGCCGGCGGCGAGGGTGCCGCTGATCCAGGGGGCGTAGGCGGGCACGTCGGTGTACAGGCCGGGGCCGCCCGCGCAGGGCACGCCGGGGGCGCCGGGGCCGGAGGTGGTGCCGACGAGTTCCCAGCGGCCGCCGCGGCCGCGCTGGATCTGGGGGCCGCCGGAGTCTCCGAAGCAGGCCATGGCCCGGGGCACCTGGCTGAGCGTGCACAGGCGGGTGGGGTCGGCCCAGCCGGGGGCGCAGTCGGTGGTGGCGCCGATGCGGGTGGGCAGTTCCTGGAGGCGGTCGGGGAAGACCATCCGCTGGTAGTCGGTGGTGTCGACGACGGTGCCGAAGCCGAGCAGCCGGGTGGGGGTGCCGGGGCTGCCGGGGTGTTCGGCGACGCGGACGGGCTGCTGGGGGGCGGGGCGGTCCAGGCGGACCAGGGCCAGGTCGTTCCGGTTGGGGCGGGTGGCGCCGTCGCCGAACTCGAAGCCGGGGTGGACGACGACGCGGTCGACCTTGCGCACGGTGCCGCCGCTGTCGCGGTGGGCGCTGCCGATGCGCACGGTGCCCTTGAGGGTGACGCCGGTGTCCTCGGTGCCGACCACGCAGTGGGCGGCGGTCAGCACCCACTGGCGGTCGATCAGGGTGGCGCCGCAGGCTCCGTCGGCCAGTTGCTCGGCGCTCAGCGGGAGGGTGGCCATGAAGGGGTAGCGCTCGGTGGAGTCGCGGCCGTTGACGATGGCCGAGGCGCTCGTGCTCATGGCGGTGGCGCCGAGCGCGGCGGCCAGGGCGGTGACGGCGGCGGCCCGGGCGGTGATGCGGGCGGTGGTACGGAAGGGCACGGGTGACGGCCTTTCGGTTCGGCTGGTGCTGACGGCTCCAGCCAACCCGGTGCCGGCCCGCCGGAACACCCGGCCAGCGGGCCGCCGTGACCTGGGGGTATCCCCCGCTCGCGCCGTCGGGCTACCAGGCGGGCCGCCCGCTCTCCCGCGGCGACACCGACGGCGCCGCGGGGGCGGTGCCGCGCTCAGGGGCGGTGCGTTCGCATTCGCGTTCGCGCTCGGGCCCGGTCGCGGGCCCGACCTCGGGCCAGCCCGAGGAGGAGGTGCGGACGGCCTGGACGGGCGCGGCGATCGGCGCCTCCAGCGGACGGGCGGCGCGCACCGGCGCGGCGGTCCGGGTGACGGCCTGGGTGACGGCCGGAGTGACGGCCTGGTCCAGGCGCAGCACGAAGTTGACGTAGTCGAGCGGCTTGCCCGGCCAGTGGCAGTCGTTGCTGGTGAGCAACTGGCTGCGCAGGCCGCCGTGTTCGGTGACCGGTCCGGGGGTGGTGCGCAGGTTGGGCTGCCAGCTGCGGCCCCACAGGTGGTGTTCCAGGGACAGCGTCCAGCTCTCCTCGTCCACCTCGATGGTGGCGCCGACCCGCCCGGGCAGCACCCGCAGCCCGTACGCGCCGCGCACGACGGCCCGCTGGTCGAAGTCGGCGCTCCTGCCGACGACGGTGATCCGCCATGCTCCGTGGAACCTGAGCACGCCTGCCTCCTGACGCCGCGGCGCCCGCTCCGGCAGAGGGCGCCCCTTCCACGTCTACGGCCCCGACCCGGCCCCCGGCTCAACGGCGGGGAGGGCGGGGCCCCGGCCCGTGACGGCCGCCGCGATCCGTCGGGCGGCCTGGGCGGGCGTGAGGTGGGTGGTGTCGAGCACCTCGGCCTCGGCGTGCAGCCAGGTGCGGGCCGCCTCGGCGTAGGGTTCGAGGTGCCTGAGGCGGAAGGAGGAGGGGCCGAGGACGGTGTCCCCCTCGATCCGCCCGCGGAGGGTCTCCTGGTCGGCGTGGAGGACGAAGTGCCGTACCGGGATGGCGTGTCGGGCGAGGCCCGCACTGATCTCCCGCCAGTACCGCTCGACCAGGACGGTCATGGGCATCACCAGGGTGCCGCCGGTGTAGTCGAGTACCCGGTGGGCGGTCTCGACCACGAGCTGCCGCCACGGCGGCCAGTGCTGGAAGTTGTCCGTCCGGGGAAGCCCCGGCGTGATGTCCATGAGGGTCTCGCCGACCTTCTCGGCGTCGAACACCCGCGCATCCGGAATCAGTGGCTGCACGAGTGCGCCGGTCGTCGTCTTGCCCGCGCCGTGGGTGCCGTTGAGCCATACGATCACGGCTCGATGTTAGGGCGTGCCTAGTCCCGCTCGGAGCCCTGGGGGCGCGGGGCGCCCGCCAAGCGGCGCTCGCCGCCGTTGCGCTCCTGCCAGAGGCGGTACACCTCGACGGCGTCCTCGCGCGGTTCGTGGCGCATCGGCAGCCTGCGCTCCTGCCACGGCTTGGCGAACTCGTCGTAGAAGGTGCCCAGTTCGAAGTACTTGCGGTCGTCGACGTAGTGGGGCTCGTAGGCGTCGCGGGTGGTGAGGAAGACGACCTCGTCGGGCGAGCAGTAGTAGAGCGAGCCCAGACACATCGGGCAGGGGTGGGCGAGCACGTAGACGGTGGTGCCGGTCAGGTGCTCGGTGCCGAGCCTGGTGCAGGCCTCGCGGATGGCGAGGATCTCCGCGTGGGCGGTGGGGTCGCCGGTCTGGGCGACCCTGTTGGGGCTCTCCGCGAGGATCTCGCCGTCCTTGACGATGACGGTCGCGAACGGGCGGCCGCCCTCGGTGACGTTCTGGCGGGCGATATCGATGGTGCGCTGGACGAAGTCCATCAGGGCCTCCGGGGCGGGAGCGGGGGGAAGCGGCGGGGGAAAGGGGCGGGGGGAAGGGGCGGGCCGGGGGTCCCGGCCCGCCCCCCCGATCGGCGGGGGCTTGGCCGCAAGGGCCGGTCAGAAGGGCTTGGTCGGCAGGTACTTGCCGTCCAGGGTGATGATCGCGCGCTCGCCGCCCTCGGGGTCGGCGACCTTCCGCACGTCGAGCCTGAAGTTGATCGCGGAGATGATGCCGTCGCCGAACTCCTCGTGCACCAGGGCCTTGAGGGTCGTGCCGTAGACCTGGAGCATCTCGTAGAAGCGGTACATGGTCGGGTCGGTGGGGACGCGGTTGGGCATCGAGCCGCGGAGCGGGACGGTCTGCAGCAGCAGCGCCGCGTCCTCGTCCAGGCCGAGCAGTTCGGCCACGGCCTTCGCGGACTCCTCCGGCAGCGGGTGCTGGCCGAGGACGGCGGCGGTGGTGAAGGCCACCGACAGGCCGGAGGCCTCGGCGATCCGCTTCCAGGAGAGGTCCTTGCGGATCTTGGCCTCGACGGCGGCGTCGGCCAGCGCCTCGCGGGCGCTCTGGTTGAACTGGGCGTGCACCATGGCGGTTGTCCTTCTCTTGCGAGGGGTCCGCGTCATCCCGGGACGGGGGCGACGCGAGGGGGTACGGGGGGTGGGGGGATCAGGCGGCGAGCGCGGGGGCGCCGGCGGTGAGGACCTCGACGCGGCCGGTGGGGATGTCGTAGACCCAGCCGTGCAGGGCGACCCCGCCCCCGGCGAGGGCGCGGGCGACCGAGGGGTGGGTGGCCAGGTTCGCCAGCTGGGCGAGCACGTTCTGGCGGACCAGGGCGGGGACGTCGCCGTCGGCGGAGGTGCGGGCCACGGAGGCGTCGGCGTGACGCAGCCAGGTGGCGACCGCGGGGGCGCCGCTGAGGTCGTGGCCCTCGGCGAGGGCGGTCATCGCGCCGCAGGCGGAGTGGCCGCAGACGACGATGTCCCGCACGCCGAGTGCCGCGACGGCGTACTCGATGCTGGCCGCGACGCCGTCGGCCTCGGGTGTGTGGGCGGGCACCAGGTTGCCGGCGGTGCGGATGACGAACAGGTCGCCCGGCTCGGTGCCGGTGATCAGCTCGGGGACGACGCGGGCGTCGGAGCAGCCGATGAACAGGGTGTCCGGGGTGTGGTGCGTGGCCAGGTGGGCGAAGAGCTCCGCCTTGGCCGGGAAGACGTCCCGCTGGAAACGGGCGACGCCGTCGGTGAGGTCCTGCACTGGTCACTCCCTTCGGGTGGTGGCCGGCCCCGGTGGGCCGGTGAGATCCACCATGCATGACCTGTGCCTATAGCGTCCAAGAGCTGCCGGGCATGGAAGCCATTGGTCGCGTCTATAGTCTGTTCCATGGCCGCTCCCGAACTGCGTCACCTGCGCTATCTGCTCGCCGTCGCCGAACACGGCAACTTCACCCGCGCCGCCGAGGAGCTGCACATCTCCCAGCCCACGCTCTCCCAGCAGATCAGGCAGCTGGAGAAGACCCTGGGCGTGCAGCTGCTGGACCGCACCGGCCGCACCGTGCGGCTCACCGACGCCGGCGCCGTCTACACCGACCACGCCCGGCGCGCGCTGCGCGACCTGGCCGCCGCCGAACGCGCCGTCCACGACGTCCAGGACCTCTCCCGCGGCCACCTGCGCCTGGGTGTCACCCCCACCTTCACCGCCTACCTGGTCGGCCCGCTCACCGCCGAGCTCCACGCCCGCCACCCCGGCGTCGGCCTCACCCTGACGGAGACCACCCAGGACCGCATCGAGGCCGCGCTGCTCGCCGACGACCTGGACCTCGGCATCGCCTTCGCCGGAACCCACCCGCCCGGCATCGCCGCCACCGCGCTGTTCACCGAGACCCTCAGCCTCGTCACCGGCACCTCGCGCGCCCGGACGCTGCCCGGCCCGCTACCGGTCCACGCCCTCAAGGACGAACAACTCGCCCTGCTCAGCGGCGACTTCGCCACCCGGGCGCACATCGACGGCTACTTCGCCCGCCACCGGGCCGCCCCGCGGATCACGGTCGAGGCCAACTCCGTCCAGGCCCTCACCGAGATCGTCCGGCGCACCGGCCTGGCCACCGTCCTGCCCGACGCCCTCGCCCACGACCACCCCCACCTCGCCCCCGTCCCCCTCGACCCTCCCCTGCCCACCCGCACCGTCACCCTCCTGCACCGCGAGGGCGCCTACCGCAGCGCCGCCGCCCGCGCCTTCACCCGCCTCACCCGCGACCTCGTGCACGCCCGCGGCTACCCGCCGGCCCCGTGACCCGCACGGCGCCCCGGCCCCTGACGGGCTCTCGGCAAGCGGCGGCCGGGACCGGCCCGGTCAGCGGCGGGCGGCGGCCAGGGAGCGGAGCTGGACGTGGACGGCGGCGGGTTCGGTGCCGGTGAGGGCGGCGATCTCGGCGGCGGACAGGTCGAGGACCAGGTGCAGCAGCAGGACGTCCTGCTGGGCGGCGGTGAGGTGGGCGACCGGGCCCAGCGGCCGGGGGCCGGCCAGGGTGCAGACCCGGCGGCGCACCGCCTGCCAGGCGCAGGCGGCCGGGCTGGCGGTGGACAGGGCGTCGAGCCAGTGGCCGCCGAGTTCCTCGAAGGCGGCGCGGACGGCCAGGGGCGCGTCGGCGGGCGGCAGGAGCAGTTCGGCGTAGTCGAGGTAGTGGCGCAGGTGCAGGTCGTGCAGCGCCCACAGGCCCAGGGCGGGCCCGGGGGCTGCCGAACGGCGTCGTGGTGTCGGCATGGTGGTGTCCCGAGGTGGCGCGGGTGGGTGCTGGTCCGCGGCGGGTGCCCGGTCCGGGGAGAAGGGGGGGGGGGGTCGTGCTAGGAGCGAGGGGGAGAGACCAAAAACATAAAGAGTAGTTTCCGGTGCCTTGCCGTGCCCTACACCAAGA
>NZ_JBHVJT010000043.1:33879-36760 GCF_042798815.1 Kitasatospora sp. NPDC057738
GGGGGGGGGGGGGGGGGGGTGTGGGTCGGGGGGGGGGTCGGGTGTGGGGGGGGGGGGGGGGTGTCCTCCCCCCCCCCCCGGACCGGGTCACACGAGCACCGACGGGTTGTCGTCGGTGCCTTCGCGGCCCGCCGCCGCGGGGTGGCCGGGGCCCTCGCCCCGTTCGGCGGCGAGGCTGGTGCGCAGGGTCGCCCACAGGCGGAACAGGATGTCCGTCGGGGTGCCGGCGCTGGAGGACTGCATGGCCCGGACGAACTCGCTGTGGTACGTGCGCGAGTTGACCGGCAGCGGGGTGCGGGCGTTGTTCGTCCGGTCCCAGGCCGCCGCCCACAGGGCGCGGCGGGCCTCCTTGACCCCGCAGACCTCCATGTACGCGAGGAAGACGGGTTTGCGCAGCGGGGCCTCGCCCTTGAGGACCAGGGCCAGCGTGCTGGAGGGCAGGCGTCCGCCCCGGTCGCGGGCCCGGCGGTCCAGTTCCCGCAGGGACGGCCAGTCGGCCTTGCGGCGCATCTCGTGCATCGCCCGGCGCAGGTCCGCGAAGGAGTCGACCTGTTGGGGGTCGACCCGCCGGGGTGCGCGCAGCCGCCGGCTGCCCGAGGGGCGCGGCACGTGGGCCCAGTAGTTGGCCTGGACCCACTTGCGCCGGGCCGTCTTGAGGTCGCCGCCGCATTCGCGCACGACGGCCTCGACGACCTTCCAGCTCGGTACGGAGCGCCCGCCGGCGGCCCGTTGCAGGGTGGTGGGGTGGTAGTTGGTCCGAGCGGCGAGCTGACGGTACGTCAACCCGGCCTGCTCGCGCTGCTCCCGCAGCCAGACGGCCAGCCGGCCCAGCGCCGGCTCGGTCGCCCCGATCGGATTCTCTCGGCGTCCCATCTCGGGCAGGCGCTCTTCCTAGGCCCGCTCCCGTCGGAGCCTCGCGGCCAACAGGCATCCGCCCGTGGCCAGTTCGAGCGCGACCCCGGCCGACATGCCCGTCGCCACCAGGGCGGCGGCCAGCGCGACCGTCAGGACGACCACGACGACGACCACGGCCGCTTCACCGGCCGCGAGCGGCCGGTACGGGCGCGGGCGCGGCGGTACCGGTTCCGCCGCCGCGCAGTGGGTAGGGGTGTGGGCGCGCTTGTTCCGCTTCCTCGCCATCGAGGAGTCCTCCATATCACTGTCCACTCCAACTGGCGGGCACTTGTGCGGTTGGCGTCGCACTGTGTGCCCGGTGGGCACACACTCTGTCAGGCGTACGGGTGAATCCCAATCGGTTCGGTGAACATCGCGAAGATTGATGCGCCACGGTCCCGGCCCCTGGCCGCAATCTCGTGAACGCCCTATCAGAAACGCACAGTTCAACGAACTGAAACCGGATTTTGATGCGCCTTTGTGCAGCATGCCCTTGTGAGCCGTCCTGGCTGGATGTGACGATTTGCAGCGGCGTCACCCGGACCCGCGGGTCCGGAACCCGGGGCGCTGTGCACTCCAACAACTCGGGAACATCGGCAGCGGGCCGTGTTGGCGCATGGGTCCGCCCGAACAGCAGAGACCGCCCGGCCCTGGTGGCCCGAGCGGTCTCTCTGCGTTCCGGCGGCGGCCGGGGCGGCTTGCCGCGTGCGGCACTCAGTGGGCGGCACTCCATGGGGCGGGCGTCGGGTCGTGACCGGTCAGCTCGCAGCTGGCCGCCCACAGCCGCGCGGCGGTCGCGGTGTCGGCCAGGTGGTTCCAGAGCGGCTCGGTCCTGGGCGTGCCGCGCAGCCCGAACGCCCGGGGGCTCCACAGCTGACCGCCGCGCACGGCCGGGTCGAGCACGGCCCGGACGGCGGGCCACGCGGCGGCGTCCTTGCCCTGGACGACGAGCCCGAGCGGCAGGTGGCGCAGCCGCTCGCCGGTGGTGCGGACGTGGACGGGCGGGCGCGAGGGGGTGAGGGAGTCGAGCGCGCCGCCGGGGTGGACGAGCACGCTCAGCGTCGTGCTGCGGGCGGCGCGCAGGCGGCGGTCGAGTTCGAGGGCGAAGAGCATCTGGGCCAGTTTGGAGCGCGCGTAGGAGCGCTTGGGCCGGTAGTCGCGCGTGCTCTGGAGGTCGTCGAGGTCCAGGCGTTCGGACTTGGCGGCGAAGCTGCCGGTGGTGACGATCCGGCTCCCGGGGGCGGCCGCGAGCAGGGGTGCCAGGTGGTGGGTCAGCGCGAAGTGCCCGAGGTGGTTGGTGGCGAACATCAGCTCGTGGCCGCCGACGGTCTCGCGGCGCGGCGGGTGGTCGAGCGCCACGCCGGCGTTGTGGACGACCGCGTCGAGCCGGTCCAGCCCGAGCGCGTCCACGGACGGGCCGAGCGAGTCGAGGTCGGCCAGGTCCAGGGGCAGGTGCTCCACCCTGGCCCCGGGGACGCGCGAGCCGATGGAGGCGATCGCCGCTTCGGCCCTCGCCCGGTCGCGGCTGCCGAGGACGACCGTGGCCCCGGCGGCGGCGAGCTGCTCGGCGACGAAGTACCCGATGCCCGCGTTGCCGCCGGTGACCAGGACGTTCCTCCCCTCGGCGCGGGGCAGCCGGTGGACGTCCCACGGCGAATCCTGGCGCCGGGCCTGGGGCCGGGGCCGGGCCTGGGCCTGGCGCTGGGGCTGGGGCCGGTGCTGGGGCTGGGGTTGGGAGGGCATGGCGGGCTCCTGGAACTCGGCGCGGTGGTCCGGCGGTACGGGCGGACCCGCGCATCGCAGCCGGTCCCGCCCGGTTCCCACGCTCCCTCGGGCCACTCGCATCCCACCGGCAGCTCACCGTCCGCGCTGTCAGCCGACCGGCACCGGGCAGGCCCGGCGCGAGGGGGGGGGAAGCCCGTTGTGCGGCCCCCCCCCCCCCTTTCGGTCCTGCTTCCCTGAGGGGGGGGCCACCCAGGGCGTCACG
>NZ_JBHVJT010000043.1:36770-64750 GCF_042798815.1 Kitasatospora sp. NPDC057738
CCACGCGCCCCCAACGGGAAGCGACTTGTCGGGGTGGGAAGCAGAGAGAAAGGGGGAGGGCCGGGGGGGGGGGGGGGGGCGCGGGGGGGCGCCCCCCCCCCCTCGCCGGCCGGTCCGGCTACTCGCGGGGGCGGCCCAGCAGGGCGGCCGAGGTCGAGTCGCCGACGCGGGTCGCCACCGCCCCCTTGAGCACGGTCAGTGCGGCCGGCAGCGCCGCGACCGCCGCCGCCTTGAGTGAGCTGATCGACGTGAGGTCGAACCTGTCGGCCAGCAGCAGGCCGAGGAACGCCGCGGCGTACGTGGCGACGGTGCGCTCGACCAGATCGAGGATGAACTTCCGCATGGTCAGGACTCCTTCGCGGTGGAGGCGGTGAGGTGCCGGTCTGTGCGCGACGGTCGCGCGGGCGTCGGGGTCGGCGTTCGGAAGGCATGCGGCAGGCGCCGTCGGGGAGTTGCCGCCCCTCATGTACACGTTCACGCCGTCGATTCCGACGACGGTCCCGGCGGGCGATTCCGGCGGCCCCGCGCCGTACGCCTCATCCCAGCGGGGCGCTCAGCTCCATGGCGCGCAGGGCAGCCGTCAGGGCCGGTGCGTCGCCGACGTCCAGGGCCGTGTCCGTCAGCTTGATGACGTGCTCGTCGCCGTGCGCCAGCGCCCGCTCGAAGACCTCCTCGGGGGTGAACGCGCCGGGCGGGACGTACGCGGCCGGCGCGGCGGGCGCGTACATCGCCGTCACCGCCGCCGAGGCCGTCCAGGCCGCCCGCAGGCTCGCCGGCCACAGTGCCCGCGGGAGCGCGGGCAGCGTGCGCAGCACGGCGTTGGGGGCCGTGGCCGCGTGGACGAGCATCGTCTCCTCGCCGTGGCCGTGGGTGGCGTAGCGGTGGGTCGCCGCCCGTACCAGTTCGGCGAGGCGGCCGGGCACCTCCCCCGGGTGCGGCGCCTCGGCCCCGGCCCACACCGGCAGGGCCGTGACGCGGCCGAGCCTCGCCGGGAAGCCTCCGTCCCGGACGTCGACGGCCGGCACCGCGTCGAGGGCGGCGGCCGCGGAGGCGGCGCCCGGCAGGCGGTCGGGCACCGCGACGGTTCGGTGGCGGGCCGCCCAGTAGCCCAGGCCGTGGGCGAGTTCCGCCAGGCGCGGCCCGGTGGCCTCGCCGGCCAGCAGCGTGCGCACCGCATGGCCCGCCCGGATCACCGGGTGCGTCGACCCGCCGTACAGGCCGGGCAGCAGCCGCGGCCACCACCGGGCCAGCACCTCGCGCCAGGGACGCTCGGCGACCTCCCGCTCGAAGTGGCCGATCCAGTCGGCCGCACGCCTCGGGTCGCCGAGCGCCGTGCGCCAGTTGGTGTCCGTGACCGGCTCGACGCGGGGCGGGAGGTCCTCCAGCTTGCGCGCGTAGAGGTCGAGCCAGCGGTGCACCGACCGAGCCTGTCCGCGGGCGGTGAGGGCCTCGACGGCCATCGGCGCGTGGTTGGTGAGCCGTCCGAGCCGCTCGGGCCCGCAGGTGTGCAGTCGTTGGAGTGCTTCGTCCAGAATCCCTGTCGTGTCCACGGGAAAGGACCGTAGGCGGGACGCCGGGGCGGCGTAACGGGCTGGAGTCCTAGGCCCGGCGCGGGGCCGCCCGCCCGACCACGGGCGTCGGGGGCCTCCGAGAGCGGCAGGCGGGTGGTCGCGCCGGGAGCGGCCGGGTTCCGGTCAGCCGGTGGGCGTGCCGACCCGGTCGCGTTCGAGGGCGGACCGCAGGGTCGACAGGGCCCGTGCGACCGCCGACAGCGAGGGGGCGTCGAGGGCGCCTCCGAGCAGTTCGGCCAGGGCGCCCGTGTAGGTCCGCTCGGCGTCCCGGACGAGCCGCGCACCGGCGTCGGTGAGGTCCAGCAGCGAGGACCGGCGGTCCGAGGGGTTGGGCCGGCGGGCCGCCCATCCCAGCTTCTCCAGGCGGTCGACGCCCTTGCTGGTCGCGCCGACGCCGATGGCGAACTCGGCGGCGATGTCCGCCACTCGGCAGCCCGGGTGGTCGCGCAGGTAGCCGAGGAACTCGTACTGCGAGAGGACGATCCCGTGCCGCTCGCGCAGGCGGTCGCCGAGGGCGTTGTACAGGCGCGTCTCGCACCGGACCAGGTCGGCGAAGAGCCCGGGGAGCCCGGCCTCGGCACGGTCACCGCTCGATGTATATTCCACGGCATATAGTGTACCGGAAGCTACTTACGGCAGGAGCACGCCCATGAGCAGGGAGCAGCGCATCCGGGTCGACGGGTTCCTGCGGCAGCAGGGCCCCGCGGGGCCCCGGTCGGTCGAGGAGATCCGGGCCGGATTCCGGGAGCTGATGGCCCGGATGATCGTGCCCCACGACAGCATCCGCACCGCCCCGACGACGCTCGGCGGCCGCCCCGCCCTGCGGGTGGAGCCGATCGGCGGGCCCGGCACGGGAGAGCGGGCGGCCCCGGGCGCCGCCGGGACGATCCTCTACTTCCACGGCGGCGGCTGGGTCTTCGGCTCGCCAGGGACCGCCCTCTCCCTGACCGGGAACCTCGTGGCCAGGACCGGCCTCGGGGCGTACTCGCTGGACTACCGGCTCGCCCCCGAGCACCCCTTCCCGGCCGCGATCGAGGACGCCCTGAGCGCCTACCGCGCCCTGCTCGACCGGGGCGAGGACCCCTCGGCCGTCGTCTTCGCGGGCGACTCCGCCGGCGGTGGCCTGGCCGTCACCACCTGCCTCGCCGCGCGGGACGCGGGCCTGCCGCTGCCCGCCGCCCTGCTGGCCTTCTCCCCGGGCCTCGACGCGACCCGCAGCGGCGCGAGCATGGAGACCAGGGAGGGCGTCGACCCCGTCTTCACCCGCGCGGGACTGGAACGCACCGGAGCCATGTACCTCGCCGGGGCCGACCCGCACCAGCCGCTGCTCAGCCCGGCCGTTTGCGCCGACCTGACCGGCTTCCCCCCGATGCTGCTCCAGGTCGGCGGCAACGAGATGCTGCTGGACGACTCCACCCGCCTGGCCGCCCGGGCGAACGCGGCGGGCGTGGACGTCGTCCTCGACGTCACCGCCGACGTGCCGCACGTGTTCCAGGCGTTCGCCGGCGTCCTCGACGAGGCGGACGAGGCGCTGGACCGCGCCGCCCTGTTCCTGCGCCGGCGAGTCCGCGCGGCAGCCGCCCTGCGGACCAACGGCACGGTGTAGCAGGCCGGTTCGGCCCTTCTCGCGCGACCGGGCGGGGTCGGCCGCCGGTCGGCCGCTCGGTCGGCCGACGGACGGCGGCCCCGACCGCGGGGCGGAGGCGGCCCGGGTGCCGGCCCCTCTCCCCCGGGCGCCGTCCGGTCCCGCGTGGACACGGCCCGGGGGGCCGTCGAGGATGGATGCCGCAGGCGGCCCGCCGGGCGTGCGAGGAGGAGCGATGGATCCGTCGCACACGGCCCGGGCCCGTCGCCCGGCGACCGCCCGGGGCCCTGCGGGCCCGCGCCGGCTGCGCTTCGACGGCTGGATCGCCGGCATCGGCACGGCCTCCGGCACGCGCGTGGTCGTGGGCCACTGGGCGGCCTCGCCGTTCGGGCCGTTCTCCGACGTCATGGTCGAGCACGCCGACGGCACCCGGATCCTGCTGGCGCCCACCGAGGGGACGGCGGAGTTCATCGCCAGCACGTACGCCTTCGACCGGGTGCGGGTCGTACCGGTCGCGGTGCAGCGGGGCGCGACGCGCTGGCGGGTCACGGCGGGCCCGCTCGACCTGCGCTTCACCACCGGGCGGCGCGGCGTTCTGGGGCTCGCGCTCAGGGCGGTGCCCGGGCCGATCGCGGCCCGGCCCGGCTGGACCGCGCTGACCGACCCGCTCGCCCGGCTCCTGCTCGGCGTGCGGACCCGCGGCACCGCGGGCCGGGGCCGGCGCGAGTGGTACGGCGTCCGCGACCTCCACGCGGTCACCGCGGTGACCGCCGTGCTCGACGGCCGACGGCTCGGCCCGCTCGCACCGGTCGCACCGGTGCGGTTCGGCTTCGGTTCCACCCCGCGGCGGCCCTCGCTCGTCCGCGTGACGACCACCGTGGCCACGCGCTGACGGCGCTGGCGCGTACCGACACGCACCGACGCGCACCGACGCGCGATCACATGGGCGTCCGTTCGCTCAACTCCGTGGACCCGCCCGGGTCGTGGCGGCTCGGACGCGCCGGCGCCCACCCGGCCGTCGGCGTGACCGTTCCCCTGGAGGTGGCCGCGGACCACCCGGCGACGGCCCGCGTGCTGGGTACCCACTACCCCGACGACGACATGCCCGACACCCAGTTGCTCATCGCGACGTTCTCCGCCATGGCCCTGCTGACCTGCCTGTGGTTCGTCGTCACCGGCCTGCGAAGCCGCTCCCGCACGCCGTCGCCGGCCCCCGGTGGCCGGCCCGCGGAGCCCGCGAGCCCCTGAGCGCGCGCGGGCCCTCGCGAACGGGTCGCCGTACGGACGTGGCCCGGGCCTACCGGGGCCCGTGCGGGCTGCCGATCCGCAGCAGATTGCCGCTGCGGTCGACCAGGGCGAACTCCCGCATCCGGTAGGCGGTGTCGGCGGGCGGGGTCAGGCGGCTGCCGGTGGCCGGGTCGGTGGGCACGCCGTGCCGGGCCCAGTCGCGGTGCAGTGCGTCCGCGTCCCGCACCTGCAGGTAGCAACCGGCGGCGGTGGACAGCGGGTCCACCCCGGGGTCGTGGCGGAAGTGCAGTTCGACCGTGCCCCGGACGAGGATCAGGTAGCCGTCCTCGCCGTCCCAGCGCCCGCGCGGCTCGAAGCCCAGGCGGGCGTAGAACTCCTGGGTCTCGTCCAGGTCCCGGCTGGGCAGGACCGGCACCGCGTACTCGTCCATGGCGCCACCGTAGGCCACGCCGCCGACGATCGCCCCGGCGGCGGGGCGGCGAACCGGTGGACCGGTGGACCGGTGGACCGGTGGACCGGTGGACCGGTGGACCGGTGGACCGGTGGACCGGTGGACCGGTGGAGCCCGGCTGCTCCGAATCGACCCGGCGGCCGGCGGCCGGCGGTGGACGCGCTCGGCAACCGGCCGGGCACGGAGGGGAGTTGAGTACGGGCGCGGATTGCGGGGCCGGGTGCGGGCGGGACAGGGTGTGGGGCGCAGACGCGTGTGCGACCCGAGAGGACCCCCTGCTGGTGAAGAAGCTGCTGAAGGACGTGGCCACGAGCCTCGTCCACCTCGTCGTCATGCTGGTGAACCCGGTCCTCAACGGTGTGCAGTCGCTGCGGGCGATGCACTGGCCCACCGAGCGGCGCAGGCTGAAGCTGATCGACTCGCCGGCGGCGCGGGCGGCCCGGGCGGCGGAGCGGGAGCGGATCCGGGGACTGGTCGAGGCGCTGGGGGCGGTGGAGGGGGTCGAGCACGTGCTGACCCAGGTCCTGGACCAGTCCACCCTCCCGTCCTCCTACGGCCTGGACCACCCCCGGGACACCCTGCTGGTCTGCCGGATCTACGCCCGCGCCTACTTCGTCGTCCGGGAGGACGCCGGGGACGTCCTCGACGTCCTCGACGCCCTGCGGCGGATCGAGGCGGCGGCCGTGGCCCCGTGGCAGGCCCACGGCCAGGGGCCGGACCCGGCCGGCAGCCTCGACCACGCGCTGCGCTGGCACCGCGACGGCGGAGTCGACGCCGACGGCCGGCGGATGCAGTCCCCCTGCCTGTCCAGCCCCGGCGCGACGCTGACCTGGGACCGGGACGGCATCCCCAACCGGGACCCGATCCCGGCGGGCCCGTACATCAACCGGCTCTACGTGTTCGAGCAGACGCCGGCGGACGTGGACGCGGCGCAGCTGCTGAGCGAGGTCCGCGCGGACGGGCGGGGCGTGGTCCTGGAGCTGGCGTTCGGTGCGAACTGGGTCGGCTACTGCCAGTACCACAAGGTGGCGCGCGGCGGTTTCCTGGGACGCGGGCGGCTCTGAGCCGGGGCTCCGGGGGCAAGGGCGCTTCGGGCGGCGCCCGGAGCGGCCGGGAAGGCCGTCCGGGCGCGCCTCACCCGTTCAGCCGCGGCTCAGCACTGGGGGCGGCGGCCGTGGTTGGCCCCGCGCCTGGCCCTGGCCTTCTTCTTGCGTCGGCGCTTCGACGACATGGCCACTCCTCTCGCGACCGGGACACTCCCGGGCTACCACCGTTCCACACCCGGGCGGGCCCGGCCCGTCGAGCGGACCGGAGCCGTCGGGCGGCCCGGACCCGGCGGGCGGCGGCGTGCGGGGCTCAGGCGCCGTCGCCCGCCAGGGCCGCCCGCCAGGCCGGGCTGTCCACGTAGTGGTTGTCGAAGCGCTCCGCCGAGGCGGCGATCGCGCCCGGGTCGCTCTCGCCGCGCATGACGCTGCCCAGCAGGCGCAGGTAGTCGAAGCGGTCCATGCCGGGGGTGAACACGCACAGCACGTCGGCCTCGGCGCCGGGGGCCGCGGCGAAGGCGTGCGGGGTGTTCGGGGGCACGGCGAGGAAGTCGCCCGCGCCCAGCACGGAGACCTCCTCGCCGACCAGCACCCGCAGCGAACCGCTGATCACGAAGAACAACTCCCAGGCCCGGGTGTGGAAGTGGGCGGGTGCTCCGGGGGCGCCGGCGGCGAAGGTGGAGCGGTAGACGGTGAAGCCGCCCTCCTCCGGGGCCGAGTCGGCCAGCAGGGTCATGGTGGAGCTCGGGTCGGTGCAGGTCTCGGCCTCGGCGCAGCGGGTCAGGACGGGGGCGGTGGTGTTCTTCGTCGTCGTCATGTGACCAGCCTATGGATGGAAAGACCGTCGATCAGGTGGCAATCGGCGACGGTTTCCATGGGTCAATTCCGTCCTGTGGCCGGGCCCGTGCCGTCCTGCCGGGGGCGGTCGGTCGGGACGGTCGGTCGGGGGTGGTCAGTCGGGGAGGTTGCCGTTGCCGCCCAGGTTCGCCACCATGCGGCGCAGCACGTTGATGGTGGTCACGAACTCGTCGGTGTCGATGCCCTGGTGGGCGCGTTCGCTGATCCTCAGGTTGCGTTCGCGGGCGCGCAGGCGGCCGGCCTCGCCCTCCTCGGTGAGGGTGAGGGCGCCGTCGGCGTCCTCGGTCAGCCAGCCGCGGGCGATCAGGTCGTCGTAGACGGTGTCGAAGGCGGTGTCCTGGTCGTCGTAGGGGGTGAGCCGCTCGGTCAGGGTCGTGCGGGTCCATCCGCCGGGGCGGCCGGCCGCGTGGTTGAGCGTCCACCAGTGGGGCTGGGTGAGGCCTTCCACCGCCAGTTGTTCGCGCAGGCCCTCCACCACCAGGCGGCGGAAGACCTCGCCGGTCCATGCCCCGATGGGCTGGGCGGCGATGATCTGCGGTTCGTAGGTCTTGATCGTCATGTCCGGTGCTCCTTCGGCCGATCGACGATCGACTGATCGTCAGGACGCGACCGACCGTAGGACCTCAAGCCGACTTGAGGTCAAGGCGGATCGGGGGGCCGGATCCCCGGTTGTGGTCAACTCCCTTCTAGGCTGGCCGACATGAAGACCGCACCGGCGCTCGCCACCGCCCTCGCCCTGTCCGCGGCCACCGTGCTCACCGCAGCCGTCCCCGCCTCCTCCGCTCCCTCGGCGCCCTTCGCCGCCCCCGCCTCCGCCTCCTCGGCCGGCGCCGATCAGCTGGAGCCCTACCGCCGCCAGCCGCTCGCCTGGACCGCCTGCCAGGAGCCGCAGTTGGCCGCCGCCGGCGCCGAATGCGCCTCCCTGACCGTGCCGTTGGACTACCGCGAGCCGCGGGGCCGCACCCTGTCCCTGGCCGTCTCCCGGATCAGGTCCGCGGACCCGGCCAAGCGCCGGGGCGTCCTGCAGACCAACCCCGGCGGCCCCGGCGACCGCGGGCTGGACATGCCGGTCGCGCTGCGGGAGCAGCTGGCCCCCGGGACGGCGGCGGCCTACGACATCGTCGGCATGGACCCGCGCGGGGTCGGCGCCGGCGGGCCGGACTGCGGCCTGACCCGCGGCACGTGGCTGCGCTCGGCCGGCACCGGCCGGGCGGGCTTCGAGCAGGCCTGGCGCCTGGCCAAGGCCGACGCGGACGCCTGCTGGAACAAGCACCCCGATCTGCTGCCCCACCTGACCACCCGCAACACCGCCCGGGACGTCGACGTGCTGCGCGCGGCGCTGGGCGAGCAGCGGACCTCCTTCTTCGGGCAGTCCTACGGCGCGATGCTGGGGGCGGTGTACGCGCAGCTGTTCCCGCAGCGCGTCGACCGGCTGGTGCTGGACAGCGCCCTGGACCCGGCGCGGTACGGCATGGGGGCGTTCCAGGACATGGCCGGCGCCAACGAGCGCGCCCTGGACGAGTTCGCCGCCTGGGCCGCGCCGCAGGACGGCGCCTACCACCTGGGCGCCACCCCGGCGGCGGTGCGGGCCACCGTCGAGCAGCTGGTGCGCCGGGCCGAGGCGGCGCCGATCGCCGTCGACGGCTTCCGGCTCGACGGGGCCCTGCTGCCGGTGCTGCTCGCGGTCTGCCTGAGCGACGACCGCGACGGCGCCCTGTGCGCGGACGTGCTGCGGCAGTTGCTGGACGCCGCCGACGGCCGGCCGGTCCAGGCGGGCCCGGCCCTGCACCAGCTGCTGACCATGCTCCTCGCCCCGGGCCCGGAGGCCGGCGCCGGCCTGTCATCCACCCTCGGCATCCTGTGCGACGACGTGGCGATGCCGCGTTCGGCCCCCTGGTACCGCGACGCCGTCGAACGCTCCCGCGCCGCCGAACCGGTCTTCGGCCCGGTCTACAACGCCCCCGTCCCGTGCGCCGCTTGGCGCAGCGCCCCGCTGGAGCCGCCCGTCGAGGTCCGCAACGCCGTCCCCGCCCTCCAGCTCCACGCGACCGGCGACACCCACGCGACCTATCAGGGCGCCCTGGCGCTGCACTCCCGCCTGCCCGGCTCCCGCCTGGTGACCGTCCCGGGCCGCGTCCACACCCTCTACCTCAACGCCTACAACGCGTGCGCGAACGCGGCGGTGGACGCCTACCTGTCGACGGGGGCACTGCCGGCCGCGGACACCGTCTGCTGAGCCGATGCGCGTGCACAGCGGCCCCCTCGCCCGTTCCTGGAGTTCCGCGTGGGCGGCTTCCGCCTGACCCTGCAGTCCCGGCCCCGCCATCTGGCCGTCCTGCTCCTCGGCGGCCCGGCGGTCAGTGCCCTGACCGCCGTGCTCGCCCTGCGCCGCTAACCGGCGGCCTCGTGCAGGAGCGCCTCGAAGGCCGCCACCGCCGGCGGCACCCGCTGCCCGCGCCTGGTCACCGTGTACACCTGCCGGACCGGGGTGTCGTCCGAGTGCAGGGGGACGAGGGCGATGCCGGGGCGGCCGACGCGGGCGGCGAGGGAGGGGATCAGGGTGGCGCCCAACCCGGCTGCGACCAGGCCGAGTTTGGCGGTCCAGGCGGCGACGGTGTACTCGATGCGGGGCTGGAACCCGCTGCGGACGCAGGCGGCGAGGAGGGTGGATTCGGCGTGGCGGCGGGCGGCGATCCAGGGTTCGTCGGCGAGTTCGGCCAGCCGCAGGCGGCGGCGTCCGGCGAGGCGGTGCCCGCGCGGGAGGGCGACCAGCACCGGGTCGTCCATCAGCGGGCGGAAGTCGAAGCGGTCGCCGTCGTCGGCGGGTTCGGTGTACGAGGCGACGAGGGCGAGGTCGACGGCCCCCTCGGCGAGCAGGTCCAGCAGGTGCGCCGCCAGCCCCTCGGTGAGGCCGATCTCCACGTCCGGGTGTGCGGCGCGGAAGGCGGCGAGGGCGCCGGGGACGAGGTCGGCGTTGGCGCTGTCGAAGGCGCCCACCCGCAGCCGTCCCGCGGTGAGTTCGGTGAGGGCGGTCAGGTCGCGCCGGGTGGCGTCGAGCCGTTGCAGCATCGCCTCGGCGTGCGGCAGCAGGGCGCGGCCGTGCTCGGTCAGCCGTACGCCGCGCGCCAGCCGGTCGAACAGCGGCGTGCCCAACTCCCCTTCCAGGGTGGCGATCTGGCGGGAGATCGCGGACTGGGTGTAGCCCAGGCGCTCGCCGGCGGCGGTGAAGGAGCCCAGGTGTGCGACGGTGCGGAAGACGTCCAGCCAAGCCATGTCCATTGCGCATGACTACCATGCCGGACATTCGCTTGTCGCCTGGCTCGTGGCTGCCTAGCGTGGCGGCCATGAAGAAGACCGCTTTTCTGGGACTGGGCCGGATGGGCCTGCCGATGGCCCGCCGACTCGCCGGCACCGGGCACCCGTTGACCGTCTGGAACCGCTCCCCCGGCCGCGCCGCCGGCCTCACCGGGGTCACCGAGGCCGCCACCCCGGCCGAGGCCGTGCGCGGCGCGGACGTCGTCGTCACCATGCTGTCCGACCCGGCGGCCGTCGCCGAGGTGGCCGGGCGGTGCGCGGCGGAGCTGGCGCCGGGCGCGCTGTGGATCGACATGTCCTCGATCGGCCCGCGGGCGACCGCCGACCTGCGCGCCGGGCTGCCGGACGGCGTCGCCCTGGTGGACGCCCCGGTGCTGGGCAGCACGGGCCCGGCGGCCACCGGCGGCCTGACGATCCTCGCGGGCGGCGAGGACGCGGACCTGGACCGCGCGCAGCCCGTCCTGGAGCAGCTGGGCCGGGTGCGGCGCTGCGGCGGCCCGGGCTCGGGCGCGGCGCTGAAGGTGGTGGTGATCGGCGCGATCGTCGCCTGCGTCACCGCCCTGGGCGAAGTCCTGGCGGTGGCCGAGGAGTTGGGCGTGCCGCAGGAGCAGGCGCGGGAGGTGCTGTCGGCCGGGCCGCTCGCGGGGGTGGCGGCCCGGGCGTTCGGCACGGAGTCGGACTTTCCGGTCCGGCTGGCCGCCAAGGACCTCGCCCTGGCGGGCGGCGGCCCGGTGCTGACGGCGGCCCGCGAGGTGCTGCTGGCGCACCCGGAGATCGCCGAGCAGGACCTGTCGGCGGTGCTGGGGGCGCTGCGGCGCGGCCGGTAGGGCGGCCCGGCGCCCGCGCGCAGGCGCCCCGACCAGGGGGCCGGGGCGCCGGTGCGCGGGGCGGGTGGCCCGTCAGTCGTGCGAGAAGGTGATCCGCGGCAGCACCCGGTCCAGCCAACGCGGGGTGTGCCAGGCGGCGTGCCCGGTCAGGCGCAGCAGGACGGGCAGCAGGACGAGCCGCACCAGGGCCGCGTCGAGGAGGACGGCGGTGCCGAGCACGATGCCCATCTCCTTGGGCGGCAGCGGGCCGGACAGGGCGAAGGTGAAGAACACCGCGACCATGACGCCGGCGGCGGCGAAGACGACCCGGCCGGAGTGGGCCAGGGCGCCGGTCATGGCGGCCTTGGGGTCGCCGGTGCGTTCGTAGTGCTCCTTGGCGGAGGCGAGGAGGAAGACGGTGTAGTCCATCGCGATGGCGAAGATCATCGCGAAGAAGAACACCGGTGCCCAGCCGTCGAGGAAGCCCTGCGGGGTGAAGCCCAGCAGGCCGGCTCCGTGGCCGTCCTGGAAGACCAGGCGGGCGACGCCGAAGGCGGCTCCGGTGGACAGCAGGCTGGCGGCGGTGCCGAGGGCGGCGATCAGCGGGGCGCGCAGGGCGGCGAGCAGCAGCAGGAAGCCGAGGGCCATGACGACGCCGATGACCAGCGGGGTCTTCTCGGTGAGCAGGTGCTGCAGGTCGAGGTTCTCGACGGCGGCGCCGCCGACCATGGTGTCGGCGGGCAGTTCGGCGCGCAGGGTGTGGACGGTGCCGGAGAGGTCGGGGCTGGAGGGGTCGACGGTGGGCACGGCCTGGATCATCGACCAGCCGGAGCCGTCGGCGGCCGGCTGGGCGGGCATGGCGGCGGCGATGCCGGGGGTGGCGGCGACCCGGGCGGTGACGTCGGCGGCCCGGTCGGTGGGGGTGAGGATCTGCAGGGTGCCGGGGGCGCCGGGGCCGAAGGCCTGCTGGACGGCGGTGTAGCCGGCGCGGGCGCTGGCGTCCTCGGGCAGGACGGTGATGGACGGCATCGCGGTGCGCAGGCCGATGACGGGGGCGGCGAGGGCGATCAGTGCGGCGAGGGCGAGGGCGCCGTAGCCCAGCGGGTGCTTCCACAGGCGTTCGCCCCAGGCGGCGAAGCGCGGGGAGGCGGAGGTGTCGGATCGGGCGGACCTGGACCGGGGCAGGGCGAGGGCGTCGACGCGGTGGCCGAGCCGGCCGAGGACGGCGGGCAGCAGGGTGAGGGTGGCGGCGAGGACGAAGAGGACGGCGAGCATGATGCCGCCGGCCATCGAGCGGAACGCCGGGGAGGGGACGAGCATGACGGCGGAGAGGCTGATCAGGACGGTGGCGCCGGAGAGCAGGACGGCCTTGCCGGCGGTGTCCATGGTCTCGGCGACGGCGCGCACGGCGTCCGCGGCCCCGGCGGTGCCGCGCGCGGTGGGGGCCCGGCGGGCGGCGCGGAAGCGCACGACGAGGAAGAGCGCGTAGTCGATGCCCAGGGCGAGGGCGAACATCATGGCGAAGTTCATCGCCCAGACGGAGACCGGGAAGAGGTGACTGATCAGCACCAGGGAGCCGGCGGAGGCGGCGAGGCCGGCCATGGTGAGCAGCAGGGGCAGGCCGGCGGCGACGAGGGAGCCGAAGGCGAGCACCAGGATGGCGAGGGTGACCGGCCAGGACATGAACTCGGACTTCATCATGGCGTCGTGGTTGGCCTTGTTGAAGTCGCTCCACAGGACGGAGGCGCCGGTGGCGTGGACGCCGACGCCGTCGGTGGACAGGGCGCCCAGGGGTTCCTTGAGGTCGTCGGCGGCGCGGACCATGTCGTCGGGCGAGGCCTTGGCGCCGGCGAGCAGGACGGCGGTGCGGCCGTCGGGGCTGATGGTGGCGCCGGGCTGGGGGGCGATGACGGTGGAGACCCGGGGGTCGGCGGCGGCGAGGTCGCCGGCCGCGGTGATCACCTGCTGGACGGCCGGGTCGGTGACGGGGCGGTCGGCGGCGACGACGATCTGGATCGCGGAGGAGGCGTTGCCGGCGAAGTGCTGCTCGGCGAGTTCGCGGACCTGGACGGACTGGGAGCCGTTGGCCTGCCAGCCGGCGCCGGACAGTGCGGTGGTGACCTTGGGGGCGAAGGCGCCGAGGCCGATGACGACGATCAGCCAGCCGACCAGGACGGCCTTGAAGTGCCGGGTGGACCAGACGCCGAGGCGGCCGAGCGGCCCGGGTCGGCCGCCCTCGGGGGCGCCGCCGCTCGCGGGGGCGTCGGGGGGCGGGGCGGCGGGCCGTACGGCTTCGGCGGGGCGGTTCACGGGGGCTCCGTTCTCGGGTGTCCGGGGTGCCGGATGCCCGAAAAAATACGGGTGGGGGTATCTCGACCTGCGACAACAGCACCCATCCCGCGGTTCATTCCCCCACCGGCCGACCACCGTCCGGCGGCCCCGCCCGTAGCGCCGCCGCCCCGGTCGGTCGGCCCGGTCGGCCCGGTCGGCCCGCTAGCCGATCACCGCGTCCACCTCGACCTCCACCAGCCACCGCTCGTCGATGAAACGCGACACCTCCACGAAGGTGGTGACCGGGCGGATCTGCGCGAAGCGCTCGCCGTGGGCGCGCGCCGCCTCCCGCCACTGGCTCATGTCGGTGAGCATGATGCGGGTCCGCACGACGTCCGCGAGCGTGGCGCCCGTCTCCCGCAGGGCGGCCTCGGCGATGTCCAGGCAGCGGACGGTCTGGGCGTGGACGTCGCCCTGGCCGACCGGCGCGCCGTCCTCGCCGATCGGGGCGGTGCCCGCGACCGCGACGTAGTCGCCCTTGCGCACGGCCCGGGAGAAACCGATCCGCGGTTCGAGGGGCGAGCCGGAACTGACTGTCTGTCGAGTGCTCTCCATCGCCCCATCGTGCCGCACCGGGGTGCGCGCCGGGCCGTCCGCCTGCGCGAACGCCCCCGCGCGCCGCCCGGCCCGCGGGCAGGCGTCCGCGGACCCGTCGGGCCCTTCGAGGTCGAGCGGGATCGGGATCCCCACGCATCGGCCTCCGGCCCCGGAGGCGTACCGTCGTCCGGGCGGGCGGATCAATCCCCTTGCGCCGCGACATGATCGACGTAGGCTGACGGACCATGGCATGCCGCATCAGCGAACTGGTCATCGAAGCCGCCGACCCCGAGCGGCTCGCCGCGTTCTGGAGCGAGGTCCTCGGCTACGTCGAAGTCGGCCGCGAGGGCGGCGGCACCATCGAGATCGGGCCGCCCGGCACCGGCTTCGGCGGCCCGCAGCCCACCCTCTTCTTCCTCCCCAACAGCGAGCCGAGGCCCGGCAAGCTCCGGCTGCACATCGACGTCAACCCCACCGACCGCGACCAGGACGCCGAGCTGGAGCGGCTGCTCGCGCTCGGCGCCGAGCCGGTCGACGTCGGCCAGCCCGCCGACGCCGCCTGGCACGTCCTGGCCGACCCGGAGGGCAACGAGTTCTGCCTGCTGCACACCCGGCTCCAGCCCGTCTGACCCGCCCCGGGCCGCCACAGGCCGCACAGGCCGCCGGCCGGCCGCTACCTCGTGCGCGGCTGGTTGAAGCGCAGCATGTTGCCCGACGGGTCGCGGAAGGCGCAGTCGCGCACCCCGTAGGGCTGGTCCATCGGCTCCTGGAGCACCTCGGCGCCGGCCGCCCGCAGCCGCTCGAAGGTGGCGTCGCAGTCGTCGGTGCGGAAGATGACACCGCGCAGCAGGCCCTTGGCGAGGAGTTCGGCGGCGGCCCGGCGGTCGGTCTCGGAGGCGTGCGGGTCGGCCAGCGGCGGCTCCAGGACGATCTCCACACCGGGCTGGTCGGGCGAGCCGACGGTGACCCAGCGCATGCCCTCGAAGCCGACGTCGTTGCGCACCTCGAAGCCGAGGACGTCGCGGTAGAAGGCGAGCGCCCGGTCGTGGTCGTCGACGGCGATGAAGCACTGCGCGAGTTCGATGCTCATGCGCGTCACGCTACGGGAGCGCCGGGGCCGCCGTCCCGCCGGGCACCCTCGGCGTCCTCAGCACCCTTGACCCCCTTCGTCCCCTTGGCCTCCTTGGCCTCCGCGCGGCGCACCGGGCGGGTGCGGACCTTGGCGATGCAGGCCGGGATCGCCGCGCCCGGCTCGTGGTCGCCGGCCCGGTAGGCGCTGGGGCTCTGCCCGACCAGCTCGGTGAAGCGGGTGCTGAAGGAGCCCAGCGAGGTGCAGCCCACCGCCATGCACACCTCGGTCACGCTCAGGTCCCCGCGCCGCAGCAGCGCCTTGGCCCGCTCGATCCGTCGGGTCATGAGGTAGCTGTACGGGGTCTCGCCGTAGGCGGTGCGGAAGCTGCGCGAGAAGTGGCCGGAGGACATCAGCGCGGTACGGGCCAGCGCCGGCACGTCCAGCGGCTGCGCGTACTCGCGGTCCATCCGGTCCCGGGCCCGGCGCAGCCGCACCAGGTCGTCGATCGGCACCCGGCCCGCCGGGGTCGCACGGGAGGACGGCGGCACGGGCGGGGACGGCGGCACAGGCTGCGGCGCTGACGGGGGCGGGGGCGTGGACGGGGAGGACACACCGGCCACCGTACCGAGCGCCGCCGACAGTCGCCGTCCCCCGCCCGGCGCAGCCCGCTCGCGCCCGCCCCGCCGCGCCGACCACCCTGGAGGGACGGCCGGGCGGCGGAGAGGACGGCAGGGGTGGACCGCAAGGATCAGCAGCCCGCCGCCCCGCGCGCCCCCGCCAACCGGACGGTGGTGCTCGGCGTGCTGGCCGCCACCGCCGCCGTGCTGCTGGTCCAGGCGGCCAGCGGCACCAGCTCCCGCCTGGTGCTGCTGCTGGTGTTCCTGCCCGCGCTGATGGCGGGTCTGGGCACCATCGCCCAGACGGTGGCCGTCTCGGTGTGGGTGACCGCCGTGGTCGTGCTCCATTCGCTGGTGGTCCCGCCCGGCGACCTGCCGGCCCGGCTGGGCACCCTGGTGGGCGTGGTCGCCGCCGAGGCTGCCGCGATCGGCCTGTGCGCGCGGCGGGTGCGGCGCGAGCGGCAGCTGTCGCGGATGCGGCAGAGCGCCGTCGCCCTCCAGCGCCAGCTGCTGCGCCCGCTGCCCGTCACCACCCCGGACGTGCGCCTGGACGGGCTGTACCGGCCGGTGGAGGAGGACGCCATGGTCGGCGGCGACCTGTACGACGTCGCCGAGACCCCGCACGGCACCCGGGTGCTGGTCGGCGACGTCCAGGGCAAGGGCCTGCCCGCGATCGGGACGGGCTTCGCGGTGCTGAGCGCCTTCCGGGAGGCGGCCTTCCGCGAGGCGCGGCTGCCCGCCGTCGCCGATGCCCTGGAGGCGGCGGTGGAGCGGCACAACGCGTACGCGGTGCAGAGCGGCGAGCAGGAGCGGTTCGTCACCGCCACCGTGCTGTGCGTCGGCGGCCCGGACGGGAACGGCACCGGGAACGGGAACAGGAACGGGACCGGCGAAGGGGCCAGGACCGGAGAAGGGGACGGCTCCGCCACCGAGGTACGGGCCGTCAACTGCGGCCACCTCTCCCCCTACCTGCTGCACGCCGACGGCCGCGTGGAGCCCGTCCCCCTGGACGCCGGCATCCCGCTCGGCCTCGCCGCCCTGGCCGCCCCCGGCGAGCCGCGCCCCGTGCGGCGCTTCGCGCTGCCCGGGGACGGGGTGCTGGTCCTGCTCACCGACGGCATCACCGAGGCGCAGGACGCCTCCGGCACGTTCTACCCGGTCGAACAGGGCCTGGCCGACCTCGCCGCCACCCCCGCCGACGCCCTGCCCGAGGCCCTCGACCGGCGGGCCCGGCGCTGGAGCGGCGGCCACAGCCGCGACGACGTCACCGTCCTCGCCCTGCGCCCCGCCCCGTAGCCGCCCCACCCGCCGCCCCGCCCCGCAGCCGCCGGACCCGCGGCCCGGGCCCCCGTCGGAGCGGTACGGGCCCGCACGGGGCGCATGAGGCCGTACAGGGGTCGCATGCGGATCGCACGGGGTCGTACGGGCCCGTCCGTGGGGCCGTCCGACCCTTGACCCCCGGCTGCGGGCTCCACCTGCGGCGATCTAGGGTGCAGACATGATCCCCACACCGATATCCGAGCCCGAGCCCGGCCCGCTCGACGGCCCCACGGACGACTTCCTGACCGACCCCGCCCAGGCGCTGCGGGTGATGATGCAGGGCAACGCCCGGTTCGTCGCGGGCAACCCCGAGCACCCCAACCAGGACGCCGGGCGCCGCGCGGCGCTCGCCCCGGCGCAGCGGCCCTTCGCGGTGCTGTTCGGCTGTTCGGACTCCCGGCTGGCCGCCGAGATCATCTTCGACCAGGGCCTGGGCGACCTGTTCGTGGTGCGCACCGCCGGGCACGTCACCGGTGCGGAGGCGCTGGGCAGCATCGAGTACGGGGTGAGCGTGCTGGACTGCCCGCTGGTGGTGGTGCTGGGCCACGACTCCTGCGGTGCGGTGGCGGCGGCGCTGGAATCCCTGGAGCAGGGGCAGCTGCCGGGCGGTTTCGTCCGGGACGTGGTGGAGCGGGTGACCCCGAGCGTGCTGTCCGCGAAGGCGGCGGGCATCGAGGACAGCGACGGGATCGTGGACGAGCACATCCGCCAGACCGTGGACCTGCTGGTGGAGCGCTCGCAGGCGCTGGCCGCGAAGGTCGCCGAGGGGAAGGTGTCCGTGGTGGGCCTGTCCTACCGGCTGCGCGACGGCCGGGCCCGGCTGATCGCCGCCCGGGGGCCGGTGGGCTGACGGAGCGCCCGCCGCGGCGGGCCCTGCCGTCCTCGGGAGCCGCAGGACCTGCGGGACCTGCGGGAACGTGATGTCCGATCACCGCCAGCGCCCCCGGCCGGGCCGGGGCAGAGTCGGTGACCGCAACGATTCCCCATCCCGAGGACGGCAGTTCCCGTGCACAAGGTCATCGATCTCAAGGTTCTCTACTTCGGCACCCCGGTGGTGCTGATCGGATCCCGCAACGAGGACGGCAGCGCCAACCTCATGCCGATGTCCTCGGCGTGGTGGCTGGGGCAGTCCTGCGTGCTGGGTCTGGGCGACAGCTCCCAGACCGCCGCCAACCTGCGGCGCGAGGGCGAGTGCGTGCTCAACCTGCCCTCCTCCGCGCAGGTGGACGCCGTGGACGCCCTCGCGCTGCTGACCGCCGCCCCGCGGATCGCCGAGTACCGGCTGAAGCAGGGCTACCGCCACGAGCGGCGGAAGTTCGCCGCCGCCGGTATGACCGAGCTGCCCGGCGAGCTGGTGCGGGCGCCGCGTGCCGCCGAGTGCCCGGTGCAGCTGGAGTGCCGGGTGGAGTCGGCGACGGCGCTGACGGGCGGCGGGCGCACCGCCTTCGAGGTGTCGGTGGTGCGCGCCCACGTCGAGGAGAGCCTGCTGGTGCCCGGCAGCGACCACTACGTCGACCCGGTCGGCTGGGACCCGCTGATCATGAAGTTCTGCGAGTTCTTCGGCGACGGGCGGCGCCTGTCCCCCTCCCGCCTCGCCGAGGGCTGGCAGATGCCCGGGCGGCTGCCCGCCGCCGTGTGACGTGACGCCGGCTCAGCCCTCGGGCCCCCGACTCAGCCCCCGGCTCAGCCCTCGGGCCCACCCGCTCAGCCCTCGGGCCCCCGGCTCACGGCCGCGCTCCCCCGCTCACGGCGCGACGGTCGCCCCGCAGGAGTCGCACACCCGCGTCGCGGGCAGTTCCAGGAAGCAGGTCGGACAGATCGCCGGCGGGCGCGGCGGGGCGGCGACGGCAGCCTTGCGCTCCACCGAGGCGCGCAGGCGCGGGGCCAGGGCGGGCGTGCCGCCGTCGGCGGGCAGGTCGGCGCCGAAGTGCCGGTAGCAGGCCAGGCGGGCGGCGGCCGCGTGCTGCTCGCGGTCCATCTCCGCGGCCACCGGCGGCTGGCCGGCCACCGCCAGCACCTCCTGGTAGCCGGGGCCGACCCGGCCGTCCGTGGCGTGCACCACCAGGGCCGTCAGCGGCGGGTCGCCGCGCCGGTGCGCCTCGCGGATCACCAGGGACAGCACCTTGCCGATCCAGTGCCGCTGGTTGACCCGGGTGCGTACCCCGGAGGCCTCCTGCACCGCCTCGGCCAGGTCCGCGTAGCTGATCACCGCGTGGTAGCGGCGCGCCACCTCCACCAGGGCGGGGTAGGCCGCCCGGGTCCACACGATGTGCGCCTGGGTGGCGCCGACCGCCGCGCCGTCCGACACCCGCCAGTAGCTGTGCTGCTCCGTCATCCGCCCGCCCCTGTCCGTCTTGTCCGTGTCTGTCCTCCGCAGTCCCCCGCCGCAGCGAGGCTACCCCGCCCCGGAACGGCACCCTCGGGCGGGGCCTCGCCTCGGACGGGGCTTGACTTCAAGTCCTGTTGAAGTCGTGGAATGGGTGCCGACCGCAGCCGTACGGGCAACCCCGCGGTCGATGCCCCGCCCGTACGGACCCGTACCGGGGCCGGGGCCGCCGTCTTCCCGATCGTGCCGACGGCGGCCCCGGCTCCGGGTCCTCCCGCCCCCGTCCACGCCGCGGCTGTGAGCCGGATCACGGTTGAGGTTGACCTCGGGTCAGGGTGCAGGCTCCCCTCATCGGGCCCGATGACCACGCGGGCCCCACGGATACGAGGGGGCAGCATGTCCACCACCCACCACTCCACCCACCACCTCGGCCACGGTCCGGACCGCCCGGAGCTGCGGCGGGCGATCGAGGAGATCGCCGAATCCGGCTTCCTCGGGGTGCAGGTGCGGGTGAACGACGCGCGCGGCGAGTGGGTCGGCAGCGCCGGGGCCCGCGAGCTGGGCCGCGACGGCAGGCCACCGGCCGACGGGCACTTCCGCGTCGGCAGCGTCACCAAGAGCTTCGTCGCGACCTCGGTGCTCCTGCTGGTCGCCGAGGGCCGGCTGGCCCTGGACGACCCGGCCGGCGACCACCTGCCCGGGTTCGGGCTGGACCGGCGGATCACGGTGCGGATGCTGCTGCAGCACACCAGCGGGGTCTTCAGCCACACCGGCGAGTTGGCGGAGGACGGGACGTTCGTGCCGGGCGTCCCGTGGCGGGGCAAGGAGTGGGTGGACGCCCGCTTCCGCACGTACCCGCCCGAGGAGCTGGTGCGGCTGTCGCTGTCCCGGCCGGCGCGGTTCGCGCCGGGGGCGGGCTGGAGCTACTCCAACACCAACTACGTGCTGGCCCGGCTGCTGGTCGAGCGGGTCGGCGGCCGCCCCTTCGCCGAGGAGCTGCGGCGGCTGGTCCTGGAGCCGCTGGGGCTGACCGGCACGGTGGCGCCGGGCGCCTCGCCGGAGGTCCCCGCGCCGCACGCCCGCAGCTACTACCGCTACGAGGACGCCGGACGGGAGCGGACGCTCGACGTCACCCGCCACGACCCGTCCTGGGTCGCGGCCGGCGGCGACATGATCTCCACCACCCGGGACCTGCACACCTACGTCTCCGCGCTGCTCGGCGGCAGGCTGCTGCCGCCCGGCCTGCTGGCCGAGATGCGCACGCCGGAAGCGACGGTCGGCTACGGACTGGGGCTGTTCGCCCAGGAGAGGGCGGGCGGCACCGTCTTCCACCACAACGGCGCCACCATCGGCTCGGCGGCGCTGATGTACGGCTCGCCGGACGGCGGCACGACCCTCACCGCCGGGCTGAACTACGTGGACGACGCCGACGTGTCCATCGCGGCGGCGTTCCAGGGCGCCCAGCGGCGGCTCGTCGACGAGGTGTTCGGCACCGGGCCCGGCCCCGCGGCATCCGGTCGTACGGCAGGCTGAACGAATGACAAACGGAGTCACGATCGGGCAAGCGGCGGCGTACGTCGGCGTCACGGTGAAGACGGTGCGGCACTACCACCGGCAGGGGCTGGTCGACGAGCCGCAGCGCGACGCCTCCGGCTACCGGCGGTACGGGTCGGCCGAGTTGCTGCGGCTGGTGCAGGTCCGGACGCTGGCCGCCGCCGGGGTGCCGCTGGCGGAGATCGGGCCGCTGCTCGACGCCGACGGCGAGCGGTTCACCGCCGCCCTCGCCGACGTGGAGCGGCGGCTGGACGAACGGATCGCGGAACTGACCGCGCGCCGCGACACCCTGCACCGGCTCGCCGACGGCGACCGGGCCCTGCTGCCCGACCGCGCCTGCGCGGCCCTGGAGCGGATGCCCGGGCTCGGCTTCGGCCCCGACTACGTGGCGGCGCAGCGCGAGGCCCTGGTGCTGGCGCGGGCCCTGGTGCCGGAGGGCTTCGACGGCTTCCTGTCCCAGCTCGAACACCGCCTGGACGACCCGGAGTTCGTCGATCTGGCCAGACGCGGCCAGGAGGCCGAGGCCTGGGCGCCGGACGATCCGAGGATCGAGGAGCTCGCCGCCGCCATGGCCGACCGCTGCCTGGCCAACCCCGCGCTCCTGGGAGACCCCGACAGCCTGCGGGCCTGGGCCAGGGCCTCCGTCCAGTACCGCCTGATCGACCGCCACCGCGACGACGAGGCCCCGGTCTCGGCCCGGCTGACCGCCCTCACCGAGGCCAGGCTGCGCGCCGCCGGCGTCCCGGCCCCGCACCGGTAGCGGCCCCGGCCGGGCGCGCACGGGAAGTCGGCCCGCCCGACTTCCCACGCACCGGCGGCGCTCCGTGCCCCGGCCGCGAACCCACCGCCCGAACGCACGGGAAGTCGACCCCGCCGACTTCTGCGCCGCTCGGCCGCCCCGCTCGCCGACCGACCCGCCGCGGTCAACGGCCCGGCGGGCGTCCCGGGCGTCCCGGGCGGGGCTGCGGTGCGATGGTGACCAGCGGGTGGAAGTGGGCGGGTTCGGCGGGTTCGTCGACGGGTTCGCCCTCGGCCTCGATCCGGGCGTGGGCGCGGAAGGGGGCGGTGCGCACGCCCGTGCGCCAGGTCGGCCGGCTGCCCCGGGTCCGGCACAACAGGGCTGCGGCGATGGGGCGTTGAAGACAGCCCTGGCCGGCGCAGCGCATGCCGAGCGCGACCACGGCCTGCGGCGGTGGGGGCCTCGGCCCGGCGGGCGGGGGACGGGGCCGGCTTTCGGCCGGCCGTGGACGAAGTGGCGCCGACCCGTTGGGCGCCGGGTGGGGCTTCGCCTAGGTTCGACCCATGGTGGACGCATGCTTCGGGCACCCGCGGCTGGCCGCGGTCTACGACCCGCTCGACCCGGACCGCGGTGATCTCGACGCCTACCTGCGGATGGTGCGGGAGTTCGGGGCGCGCCGGGTGCTGGACATCGGCTGCGGCACGGGGGTGTTCGCACTGCTGCTGGCCGGGCGCGGGGTCGAGGTGGTCGGCGTGGATCCCGCACCGGCGTCCGTGGAGGTCGCGCGGGCCAAGCCGGGCGGCGGGCGGGTGCGGTGGATCCACGGTGACGCCACGCAGTTGCCGCCGCTGCGGGTCGACCTGGCGACGATGACGGCGAACGTCGCCCAGGCCGTCGTCGGTCCGCGGGACTGGCAGGGGACGCTGCGGGGGGCCTTCGGGGCGCTGCGGCCCGGCGGGCGGCTGGTCTTCGAGACCCGTGACCCGGCCGCGCGCGCCTGGCAGGAGTGGACCCGTGGGCGTTCCCACCGGGTGACGGACGTCCCGGGGGTCGGCCCCGTCGAGAGCTGGGTCGACCTGACCGGGGTGCGCTGGCCCCTGGTGTCGTTCCGGTGGACGTACGTGTTCGCCGCGGACGGGCAGGTGCTGACCTCGGATTCGACGCTGCGTTTCCGGGAGCGGGAGGAGGTCGAGCGGGATCTGGCCGCCCACGGCTTCGTGGTGGAGGAGGTCCGCGACGCGCCCGACCGGCCGGGCCGGGAGTTCGTCTTCGTGGCCCGGCGCCCGTGACCTCCGTGAACTCCCGTGAACTCCGGCGGTCTACGGATCAGGACCCCTGGGCGCCGATCTTCCGGTTGGCGAGGCGGATGAGGTCCTTGGCGAAGGCGCGGTGGACCGAGGGGACGACGACCGCCATCGCCAGGTGTCCTGCCCGGTGCTGGAACTCGAAGCGGCGGAAGGACGTCAGGACGCCCGTCGCGCCGACCTCCCTGACCGTCGCCAGGTCGCGCCACGCGACCGCGTCCCGGACGCCGCCGAGGAGGTCGGTCACGGCCACGCCGTCCTCGTGCAGGCGGCACTGGCGGATGCCGAGCCGCCCGGCCGCCCAGCGCCAGGCGAAGGCGAGGCCGTAGACCGCCAGGACGATCGCCACCACGATCGCGGTCTTGATCACGGCGTTGTCCGGCCGCATCACCACCAGGCCGACGAGCAGCACCAGGCAGAACACCAGGACGAACCGCCGCCCGAGCTGCCAGAGCAGCCCGGGGACGCCGATGACGGAAGCACTGCGGTGGAGCGCACCGAACGCGGGCTCCCTGAACTGCCTTGCCATGCCGATCCCCTGTCCCGGTAGCGGAGTTGAGCGGCGTGATCGCCGACTCCCCGCGCCCACTGTCGGGGAGCGCCGGACGGCTGGCAAGTCGTCGGGCGGCGGGTGGGCGCCACCGGCCGCCTCCGGGAGCGGACGTCGATCCGCCGGACGGGGCCCGGAGCTCGTCGCGGAGGGAGGGTCCGCCTGCGGGCGGGGCGGCAGGCGCCGGGCCTGGCCGTGCGCGTGTGAGAAGTCGACCGGGCCGACTTCTCACACGGGCTCGTCGGATCCGGAGTCAGGGACGGAGGGTCCGCCCCTGTGCCGGGCCTTCGACGGGCCTTCGACGACGGTGAGGTGGGCGGCCTTGCGCCAGGCGACGAGTTCCATGTGCTGGGTGAACGGGGAGGCCCGGATGAGGTCCTTCCACTCCTCGATCGGGCAGCCGTACTTCTTCTCCATGGACGGGAAGCAGGAGGCGGGGCCCTTCACGGCGGCGATGGCCACGAGCGTGGTCCTCTCGAAGAAGTGCGGTGGGGGGCGGGGGGGGGGAAAGGGGGGGAAGAGTGGCCCCCCACCGCGAACTCATCGCCGCCCGGGGATGATCGCCGTCACGCGCCGGCGGTGATGCGGCGGCGCCGACCGCCGGGCGGGGTCGGCTTCCTGCGCGCGGTTCAGGTGTGGATGGCGACTTGGGTGCGGCAGTGGGTGAGGGCGTAGCGGATGCGGGTGTCTGGATTGGGGGTGGTGGCGAGGAGTTCGCCTGCGGTGGTGAGGGAGTTCCAGTAGCGGGTGGGGTCGCCGGCGCGGGGCAGGGGGTGGGTGGCGGCGAGGGAGAGGTAGGCGGCGGTGAGGTTGCCGGTGGTGAACCAGCGCTGGAGGCCGTGGTGGTGGCCGGGTCGGATGCCGCCCATCGCGTCGACGGCAGTCAGGAAGTGGCCGACGACGGCCTGTTCGGTGGGGGTGAGTTCCTTGGGGACGTCGAAGATGCCCAGGGCTTCGAGGACTTCGCCGGTGTCGGCTTCGGAGTCGGGGCGGGGGCCGGCGAGCAGGGCGTTGTGGCACTCGGCGAGGCGGCGGGTGATGTCGGGGAGGGGGATGTCGAGGGCGAGGCAGACGGCTTGGGCACAGGGGGCGGGCTTGTGGCCGAGGCGGGCGAGGAGGGCGTAGGTGGCGGCGGGGGTGGCGCCGCGCGCGAGGGTGTGGCGGGCGAGGGTGCTGAGGTGCATGAGGTGGTTCGGACTTTCAGGCGGTGACGGGGACGGAGACAGGGGCGATGAGGGTCCAGACGTACTTGCCGATGCCGCCTGGGCGCGGGGAGCAGCCCCAGCGCTCGGCGAGCTCGTTGACGAGGAGCAGGCCGCGCCCGTGCTCGTCGTCCGGCGCGGCGGCACGGAGGGACGGCCGGCCGGATCCCGCGTCGTGAACTTCCAGCCGGAGACGGGAGTCCACGAGGGCGAAGCGGATCTCGATGTACCGGTCGGAGGGCGCGTCGGAATGCCGCACGGCGTTGGCGAAGAGTTCACACAGGAGCAGTTCGGCGGTGTCGCAGTAGCGCTCGCCAGAGGGCAGCCCGGAGAGGTAGGCGCGGAGAAGGTAGCGGGCCAGGGGCGCGGATTCGGGGCGGGAGTCGAGGCGCGCGACGAACATACGGGGGCGGCGGGCAATGAACACGGGGGACCTCAGAGGACGGAAGGGTGCACGAAGGAAGTGCGGCATCGGGCTGCGAATGTCTGGCACAGCGCCACCCAGTGGCCTGGACGGACGCTGCAAGAGATCACCGCGTCGAGCCGGTATTCGGTGGATACCTACCGAACGCCCTTGCGGACATTGAGTTCGATCGCGACGCCGGGTGGCGACAGGGGCCGGCTCACGACGGATGCCACGAATCGCCTCCGAGGCATGCGGAGTGTGCGACGACCGCCCGGCCGGCTGGGGCCCGGCCGGACCTGTCGGGCATGGCTGCTCTGCCTCAAGCACGCAAACCTACTGTCAGTAATCTGGCGACACCGTTTGGTGACCGGACTAATCGTCGCCCGCCCAAAGGACGTCCTGAAGGCCTTGCAGAGGACTCTTGAGGGACACACAGAGGACATGCAGCTCTGCCATGCGCCTGATGAGTCCCCAAAACGTCCTGCGAGTCCGTAGGGTTGATTCGTCATCAGCATGCGCGGAGGAGACTGTGCCCAACACCGCCCTTAAAGCAGCCAGGCAAGCCGCCGGCTACGCCAGCCAGCAGGCCTTGGCCGACGCCCTCACCCGGGCGGCCCGACAGCTTGGCCTTCGCGGAGCCTCCGTCAGCGTGCGCCAGATTCGCCGCTGGGAATCCGATACGCCCCCTTGGCCCGGGGAGGACTACCAACGCCTCCTGACTCACGTCCTACGGCAGCCGATTGAGGACCTGGGCTTCCGTGCTCCGTGGAACCGTTCCCGGCCCATGACTGCGAGCGTTGCCGCACCTGCAGCCACGCCTCGTGCAGCGTCAACAGCCCTCCGCGGCACGCTACCTCGGCCATACGGACCGCAGGGGAGCCAGCCAGGGACGGTCGGCTCCGACTACGCCATAGTCACCGAAGCTCACCGCCGGCTCTACCTGTCCACGGCGCCAGCCGCGCTGCACCCAACGGTGGCCGCACATGCCGATCTCGGCACCGTGCTACTCGGGGAGACAGACGGAGTTGCCCGCAAAGTGCTGGCCGCCTCCCTGGCCGAGTCGCTGCTGCTGCTCGGCCGAATCGAGTTCTTCGACCTACGGCAGCCCGACGCTGCTGACTCGACCTTTGTACGCGCACTTCAGGCCGCCGGTGAGGCGGACGACAACCTGCTCGGTGCCGCAATCCTCGCTCACAGCGCGTTCGTGCCCGGTTGGGCCGGCCACCTCAACGACGCGCGGGAACGTATGCACGCTGCCCGTACCTACGCTCGTCGGGCCCCGGTATCCACCGACGTACTGTCCTGGCTCGACGCAGTCGAGGCCGAGTGCCTCACTCGATGCGGCGACCATCGCGGCGCTCTCGCTCTGCTGCGGCACGCCGAGGATGTACTCACCGCTCGCAGCGACGTTCTGCCACCCGATTGGTTCACCTGGTTCTCGGCTACCCGGCTGCACGCGTTCCGTGGCAACACCGAGTTGCGAGCCGGTCTGCTTCCGCAGGCCCGGACCACACTGGAGCAGACGCTCGCCGAACTCCCGGAAACTGACGGCAAGCAACGCGTCGTAGTACTCGCCGACCTAGCGTCGGTCGAGGCCTCAGCCCGGCGACCAGAGCAGGCGTGTGCCCTACTGGAGCAGGCCCTCGACCAGCTGGCCATCACCTGGTACGCAACTGGCATGGAACGCGTGCGCGAGGCCCGGCGGGCACTCGCCCCGTGGCAGGACACGGCGGCCGTCCAACGCATGGACGACCGCCTCTACTCCTGGTCGGCGACGCTCAGCTCACTTCAGCGTTGAACTTGGCGATCAGGTCCGGAAGTTCCATCAGCGAGTCGATCCGGAACGTCGCCTGCTCCGCGGCCGGGTCCTGCTGCTGGATCCAGCCCCACGGGCCGCGCCGGATCAACGCCGTCCGCATCCCTGCCGCCCGGGCGGGGAGCACGTCGTTGTCGAGCCGGTCACCGACGTAGAGGATCTCATGCGGCTCCGCAGGTACCACCTCGGTGACGCGCTCGAAGAAGGCGAGGTCCGGCTTGCTCGCGCCCCAGTCGTCGGAAGTGCCGATCAGGTCGACATCGTCCGTGAACAGCCGGCGAAGGATCATCCCGGCCCGCACGGTCTGGTTGCCGGCGATCATCAACCACAGGCCGTCCGCCCGAAGTTGAGCGAAGGCGCCTCGAACATCCGGGTAGAGATCGTCCTCACCGAAGGTCTCCGGCCGGCCGGCAGCCGCCCGCTTCTCGCGTTCCTCATAGAGGTCGAAGCCGGGGGCGAAGATCTGGAAGGTCTCCCGGTAGTCCCGGCCCTGCGCGATCACCGCGCCGAACTGGGCTACGAATGTGTGCCTCGGTATACCCAACCAGTCGGCCCAGGTGCCGTACTCCCGGGTCTCGTCGACCAGGCACTCCCCAACGTCGAACACCACAGCCTTGATCGTCATAACTGCAGCCTAGTGGGGCAAGGACGTCCCCCGGCGCCCCCTCCGAAGTCCTTCCGACTCTGGCCATGCGATGGCCGGGTCCAACACGCGGGGCGATCGAGGCGGAGCTCAAGGCCGTCGTACGCGGCCCCGAACGCGTCCTCGCATGCCTGGAGGAGATGTACCGCGACGTCCGATCCGCCTTCCCGAACCGCAGGCCCGAACCGTTCGCGGTCCGGGCCTGCGGTCTGTCCCCGCTGCTCCCGGCGCGCCGCCGATCATCGCGACGACCCGCCGGGCTCAGGCGGCCTTCTCGGCGAGGGTGTGGGCGACGAGGGCGTTGGCGTGGCCGTGGCCGAGGCCGTGCTCGGTCTTGAGCCAGGCGACGAGTTCCATGTGCTTGGCGAGCGGGGAGGTGCGGACGAGGTCCTTCCACTCCTCGATCGGGCGGCCGTACTTCTTCTCGATGGCGGGGAAGTAGGACGCGGGGTTGCCCTTGGCGGCCGGCTTCTTCTCGGCGGCGGGCTGCACAGCGGCGGGCTTCTCGGCGGGGGTGGCGGTCATGGGCGGTTCCTCTCGGCGGGGCACGGCGGGAAGCGGGGGGGGGGGAGGGGGGGGGCGGGGCCCCCGACCCAGGTCCGGACGTCTTGGGGGCACCCACACACCCCAACTCCTACCCGGCGTTCAACGGTAACACCCCACCCCCCAACACACCGCTAAATACG
>NZ_JBHVJT010000043.1:64760-78543 GCF_042798815.1 Kitasatospora sp. NPDC057738
TTGTGTTGGTGGGTGTTGTCTCGCTGGGTGTGGGGGGGGGGGGTGCTGTGGTCACGGGTATGGACCGTGACCGCACCGCGAACTCATCGCCCCGCTTGGGTGATCCGCGTCACACCCCGGCGGCGGCCCGGCGGCGGCGCCGTCCGGCGGGCGGGGTGGGGTCGGCGTTCCAGGCGGCGACGGGGTTGCCGAGCCAGTGCCCGCCGCCGGGGACGTTCTCGCCGCGCATGACGAGGGAGGCCGGGCCGACGGTGGTGCCGGCGCCGAGGGAGGAGTTGAGCAGCACGATGGAGTGCGGGCCGGTGGTGGAGCCGGCGGCGAGGTGGACGGGGCCCAGGCGCATCACCCGGTCGTGGAAGAGGTGGGTCTGCAGGACGGTGCCGCGGTTGACGCTGGCGCCGGCCTCGACGGTGACCAGGTCGGTCTCGGGCAGCCAGTGGGTCTCGCACCACACGCCGCGTCCGATGCGGGCGCCGAGGCTGCGCAGCCACACGTTCAGGTAGGGGGTGCCGGTGATGGTGTGGCCGCCGAAGGGCATGGCGAGTTCCTCGACGAAGGTGTCGTAGAGCTCGTTGCGCCATACGAAGGAGGACCACAGGGGGTGTTCGGCGACGCGGAAGCGTCCGACGAGCACCCATTTGGCGGCGGTGGTGAGGGCGCAGGCGGTGACGGCGGCGGCGATCAGGACGAGTCCGGCGGCGCCGAGGGCGGCGCCGAGCCCGTAGGCGTCGCGCAGTTCCTGGAGGGCGGCGAGGACGAGGTCGCCGAGCAGGGCGGCGAGGACGATCGGCAGCAGCCGGCAGAGCTCGACGCCGGCGCGCGCCCACATCAGGCGCCGGGGCGGGTCGTAGGTGCGGCCTTCGGTGCCGGTGTCGGCGACGCGGGGCAGGGCGAAGGCGGGGCGGCCGAGCCAGGAGGAGCCTTCGGGGGCGTGGGCGGGGGTGTCGGACAGTACGCCGACGAGGGAGTTGTCGGGCAGGTGGCGGCCGGGGCCGACGATGCCGGAGTTGCCGACGAAGGAGCGGCGTCCGACGTGGGCGGGGCCGAGGTGGAGCCAGCCGCCGCGCAGTTCGTAGGGGGCGACGAGGGTGTCGTCGGCGAGGAAGGCGCCGTCGTCGACCCGCATCAGGCCGGGCAGGGCGAGCACGGTGGAGGCTTCGACGCGGCGGCCGACGCGGGCGCCGAGCAGGCGCAGCCACACGGGGGTGAAGAGGCTGGCGTAGAAGGGGAAGAGGGTGCGCCGGGCGGTGTCGGCGAGGCGGCTGACGGCCCAGGCGCAGAAGGCGACGCGGCCGGTGGCGGGGTGGAAGCCGGGGCGCAGCGGGCGGGACAGGAGGCGGACGAGGAGCGCTATGAGGGTGGCGTAGCAGGTGATGGTGAGGGCGGCGAGGGGGACGGTGGCGGGCAGGAGTTGGACGAGGGCGCCGGCCAGGGTGGCGTCGGTGTCGATCATCGGGTAGACGATGAGCAGGGCGGGCAGGGCGGCGATGATCGGGACGAGGCCGAGGACGGTGAAGCCGGCGCCGTAGGCGAGGTTCCAGCGGCGGGGGGCGGGGGCGGGGGTGGTGGGCCAGTCGGCGGGGGCTTCGGTGGCGGGGCGGGCCGGGGAGCCGGTCCAGTGTGCGCCGGGTGGGACGGGGGTGGTGGCGGTGACGCAGGAGCCGGGGGCGATCTCGGCGCGGGCGCCGATGCGGGCGCCGGGCATGAGGGTGGCGCGGTGGCCGATGCGGGCGCCTTCGCCGATGTCGATGCGGCCGAGGTGGAGGGTGTCGCCGTCGAGCCACCAGCCGGCGAGGTCGGCTTCGGGTTCGACGCAGGCGTGGGCGCCGAGGCGGGCGAGGCCGGTGACGGGGGGCAGGGTGTGGAGTTGGACGCCGGGGCCGACGCGGCAGCCGAGGGCCTTGGCGTAGCGGGGGGCCCAGGGGGTGCCGGCGAGGGCGGCGGTGCCGAACATGGCGGTGTAGCGTTCGGCGGCCCACAGGCGCAGGTGGACGTGGCCGCCGCGGGGGTGGCTGCCGGGGCGGATGCCGGCGGTGAGCAGGCGGGCGCCGGTGGCGGCGAGCAGGGTGCGGCCGGGGGCGCTGTAGAGGAGGAGCAGGCCGGCGGCGACGGGCCACCAGGAGCTGTGGGGGGCCCAGGCGAGGTTGCTGCCGGTGAGGTTGTCGAGGGCGATCAGGACGAGGATCCAGCGCAGTCCGGCGAGGGAGAACATGCCGAGGAGCAGGAGGGTCTGCCAGAGGCCGGCGCTGCGGGGGGTGCGGCGTACGGTGCGGCCGCGGACGGCGGTGGTGGCGGCCGTGTCCTCGGGTGCGGTGGTGGGGGTGAGGGTGTCGAGGTGGGCGGCGAGGGCGGCGAGGACGGGGTGGGCGTACAGGTCGGCGACGGAGACGCCGTTGTGACGGGTGCGCAGTTCGGAGACGAGGCGGGCGGCGGTGAGGCTGGAGCCGCCGAGGGCGAAGAAGTCGTCGTCGGGGCCGGGGGTGGTGCCGAGCAGGCGTTCCCAGTGGCCGGCGAGCAGGCCGGCGGTGCCGTCGAGGGCCCGGGCGGCGGGGGCGGTGCCGGTGGTGGCGAGCGGCCAGGGCAGGGCGCCGCGGTCGACCTTGCCGGAGGTGCGGGTGGGCAGGGAGTCGACGAGGGCGAGGACGGGCACCAGCGGGGCGGGCAGGTGTTCCAGGAGCCGGCGGCGGGCGGTGGTGAGGTCGGGGGTGGTGCCGGGGTGGGCGACGAGGTAGCCGACGAGCAGGTCGGCGCCGGCGGGGGTCCTGCGGACGGCCGCGGCGGCGGCGCGGATGCCGGGCAGGGCCTGGAGGGCGGCGTCGATCTCGCCGAGTTCGATGCGGCGGCCGCCGAGTTTGACCTGGTCGTCGGCGCGGCCGAGGAAGACGAGGCCTTCGGGGTCGTTGCGCACGAGGTCGCCGCTGCGGTAGACGCGGGGTGAGGCGAGGGCGGGGTGGGCGCTGAACTTCTCGGCGTCCTTGGCGGGGTCGAGGTAGCGGGCGGTGCCGACGCCGGTGATGAGCAGTTCGCCGCTGGCGTGCCAGGGGACGGGGTTTCCGGCCCGGTCGACGACGGCGATCTCCCAGCCGTCGAGGGGGGCGCCGATGCGTACGGGCTCGCCGGGGAGCAGGCGGGCGGCGGTGGCGACGACGGTGGTCTCGGTGGGGCCGTAGGTGTTCCAGAACTCGCGGCCGTCGACGGCGAGGCGTTCGACGAGTTCGGCGGGGCAGGCCTCGCCGCCGACGATGATCAGGCGGACGGCGTCCAGGCATTCCTGCGGCCACAGGGCGAGCAGGGTGGGGACGGTGGAGACGGCGGTGATGCGCCGGGTCACGAGCCAGGGGCCGAGGTCGGTGCCGGCCTTGACCAGGGCGCGGGGGGCGGGGACGAGGCAGGCGCCGTGGCGCCAGGCCAGCCACATCTCCTCGCAGGAGGCGTCGAAGGCCACGGAGAGGCCGGCGAGGACGCGGTCGCCGGGGCCGAGCGGCCGGTGGGTGAGGAAGAGGCGGGCCTCGGCGTCGACGAAGGCGGCGGCGGAGCGGTGGGTGACGGCGACGCCCTTGGGGCGGCCGGTGGTGCCGGAGGTGAAGATGATCCAGGCGTCGTCGGCGGGGCCGGGCCAGGCGGGGCGGCCGCCGGGGCGGGCGGCGGCGCCGGGGTGGAGGACGCGGCCGGGGCCGAGGACGGCGCAGACGGCGGCGTCCTGCCAGATCATCCCGGCGCGCTCGTCGGGGTCGTCGGCGTCGACGGGGACGTAGGCGGCGCCGCAGCGCAGGACGGCGAGGACGGCGATGTAGAGGTCGGCGGTGCCGGAGGGGATGCGGATGCCGACGCGGTCGCCGCGGCCGATGCCGTGGCCGGCCAGTTGCCCGGCGAGGGTGTCGACCTCGTGGAGCAGGGCGCGGTAGTCGAGGACGGTGTCGCCGGTGTCGAGCGCGGGCGCGTGGGGGTGGGCGTCGGCGGTGGCGGCGACGATGTCGAGCAGGCTGCGGGGGTGGGCGGCCTGGGCCACCGGCCAGCCGGCCGCGGGGCCCTGGTGGGGGCGGTGCAGCGTGCCTGGGCCGGCCGTGTCGTGGCGTGCGTCCATGGATGGGTTTCCTTGGCTCCGGAGTCCTGGGGGGCGCGTACGGGTGTACGGGTGTACGGGTGTGACGCCGGGTGACCCGGTTGTCACCTGCGGGAGGGCGCCCACTCACCATGACTCTGCTGGGAGTCGGCTGGATGCAGCGAAGGTTCGATCAAAGGGAATTCTCATCATCGATGCCGCATGGGAACAGCAACGGTATGAATCGAATGACATTTCGCGGGTTTTCGCTCTTTTCCGCTGGTGAAGAGTAATCGCCGAATACCGGAACGGCGCGACGGGAGAGGGAAGGGTGATGAACACCATGGCGTCCGGAACGCTACCGGTGGCGAGGGGGTCGCTACCGGATCGGGGGGTTCTGGTCGGATCATCGGACTGTTCACGGTTTTCACATCTTCGTGTGGGACCCTTTCGCACACCTCGCCGCGGCTCCGTCCTGTGAGCGGGCCGGGAAAGGACCCCTCGGGCCGGGAATCGGCCGGGCATTCCGCCGAGGACGAGGGGCCGCGGACCAGCGCCGCCGGCCGCAACGGGAGCGCGCTCGTCTGGTACGTGGCGTACGGCTCGAACCTGCACGCCGCCCGCCTCGCCTGCTACCTGCGCGGCGGACGCCCGGACGGCGGGGCGCAGACCCAGCCCGGCTGCCGCGATCCGCGCCCGCCGCGCCGGGCGGTGGCCACCGTGCTGCCGGGCACGCTCTACTTCGCCGGGCACTCGCTCACCTGGGGCGGCGGCTCGGCCTTCTACGACCCGGCCGCCGGCGGCGAAGTGCCGTGCCGCGCCTATCTGGTGACTGTCGGTCAGTTCAGCGACATCGCCGCCCAGGAGATGCGCCGGAGCCCCGGCGCCGACCTCGACCTCGCCCCGGCGCTCGCCACCGGGCGCGCCGAGCTGGGCCCGGGCCGCTACGAAACCCTGCTGCACGTCGGCGAGTCGGACGGCCACCCGCTGCTGACCTTCACCGCCTCCCGGGGCGTGGCCGGCGCCGATCTCAACGCTCCCGCCCCGCCCTACCTGCGCACCCTGGCCGCCGGCCTGGCCGAGTCCCACGGCTGGGGCCCCTGGCGCGCGGCCGGCTACCTCGCCACCCGCCCGGGCGCGGCCGGGCACTGGACGCCGCGCGCGGTGGCGGCGGTGCTGGGCTGAACAACACCGGGACCCGCCGGGCCTGGTGTCCTGCGCTCAGGCCCCGGCCGGGCCGCGTCCGGCCAGCCGTGCGCGCAGGCGCTCCGCCGGCAGGGCGTCCGGGTACGCCAGGAGTGCCTCCCGGGCCCTGCGCAGCGCCTCCTGCTCGATCCCGGCCGGCAGGTCGTCGCGCTCCAGCAGGTGCAGCAGGACGAAGGGGGCCCTCGGCGTCGAGCCGCGCCTGGCCAGCCAGTCCGTCGTGTGCCGCAGGAGCAGGGACAGCTGGGCCGGGGAGAGGTCCCGCCGTTCCAGCAGGGCGCAGAGGATCTCCCGGGTCTTGTTGCTGAAGTTCGCCGAGAGCCGCTCCAGTCCCAGCGCCACCGCCCGGGAGGCCTGTTCGGGGGTCAGGTCCGACCGCCTCAGGAGCGGGCACAGGAACGGCCGCTGGAAGTGGAAGGTGGTGTGGGCGGCGCACAGGTCGATCGCGAGGTCGATCCCGAACCGGGCCTGGTCGGGCCGCAGTCCGGTGCGGCGGCCGAGGAGCGAGCCGAGGAGGGCCGGCTGGGCGGGGTCGGCGCGGAGCTCCGCCACCACCAGATCGGCCACCTCGGTCAGCTGCTCTCCGGTCAGCTCCCTCCGCCACAGCAGGGCCTGGAGGACGCGCCGGCGGTCGGCGGAGGTCTCGTTCAGCTCCAGCCACCGGAACGCCCGGGAGATGAGGGGGCGGGCCTCCTCGGGAGTCAGCGGGCGTTCGAGCAGTCGTTGCAGCGCGACGGCCGCCGCCGGGTCGGCGGGATCGCCGGCCAGCTGGTGCAGCAGTCCGGTGCCCGCGCCGGTGCCTTCGCCGGTGCCGGTGCCTTCGCTGGCCAGCAGGACGCGCAGGACGTGGCTGCGGTGCGGGCTGGCGGGATGGAGCCTGCTCCAGACCTCGACGTAGCGGGTCACCCGCCGCGCCCGGTCGGGGGTGAGATCGTGGCACTCCAGGACGACGCGGAGCACCGCGCCCGCGGTGGGGACCTCGGCATGGTGCTCCGCCAGCCAGTCGAGGCCCCGTTCGAGCGCCGCGCGCTCCTCGGGCGCCGTCAGCGCGGGGTGGCTCAGGAGCGTGCGCAGGAGCGACGCGGCCCGCAGGGTGCCGGCGGCGTCCCGGTGGTCGGCGAACCAGGCGAGGGTGCGGCGCACGGCCTCCTCCCGCTGCTCCCCCACCGGGTTCCCGTACGTCAGCAGGTGCTGCAGGACGGCGGCGCTCGCCTCGGACGGGCGGCGCGGGCTCAGCCAGTCGAAGGCGCACTGGACCACCCGGCCGCGGGTGGGTGCGTCGTGGTCCCGCTTGAGCAGCTGTTTGAGGACCAGCGGGGCGGAGCGCCAGCCGGCGTGTCCGCGGACCCACTCCAGGGCGTGGTCCACGGCCAGCCGCTCCTGGCCGCAGGAGAGGTCGTCCCGTTCCAGGAGCGCCTGGATGACGTGGTCGGCGTCGGTCTGCCCGGCCCGCCGGGACAGCCAGGACAGCGAGGCCGAGATCAGCGGCTGCGGCACGTTCTGCGGATCGCCGAGCGCCGCCGAGAGGAACGGCCGTGCGGCGTGGTCGAGTTCGGCCCGGGTCAGCCAGGGGCGGACCAGTGCGTCCCAGGTCTCCAGGGCCGCGGACTTCCAGGGCGGGTCGAGGGTCATGGCGAGCAGCGCCTGCTCGCCGTCCCTGCCCGCGTGCTCCAGCAGCTGTCCCAGCCTGACGGCGTTGCGGGTGGCCCAGTCCCGGCAGAAGCGCTCCAGTGCGCCGGCCCGGTGGCCCGTTCCCGGCCCGTCCAGGTCGGAGGCCAGCCGCTGCAGATGGCCGGTGAACAGGGCGAACGAGCGGGAGTGCCGGGACGTGGCGTCGAACAGCGTTTCGGCGGATGCGCCGTGGATGCTCCAGCCCGGTGGCGGCAGGAGGGAGTGCAGGACCAGTTCGTCCGTCACGATGTCGTGGACGACGTGGAGTTCGCCCTCGGACTCGTCCATCCAACCCAGCGAGACCAGGGTGTCGGTGACGTGCCGTCCGCCCATGACGCCCGCGGCGGTGCGGGGGTGGGCGTCGAGCAGCGCGTCGAGCGCCTCCTCCACGGCCGGGCGGGGCTGCGGGCAGATGCTGACCGCCGTGGCGAAGGCCAGGTGGGCGAGGTCGGGCAGGGCGGTGGCCAGCGGGCCGGTCGCGTCCCCGGTGCCGACGGGGGTCAGGGAGTCCTGCCGGATTCCCTCCCGGATCCAGCTGACCAGTTCACCGGGGCGCACCCGCGCGAGGTCCGGGGCGAGGTGGCCGGCGCGGATCCGGCGTTCGAGGGCGTCGGCGATGAGCAGGGCGATGACCGGACGGCGCCCGCAGGCCCGGGCGAGTTCCTCCTCCCCCCACCGCTGGAGCGCCTGCGGTGCGACTTCACGGAGGATGTGGGTGATCACCGTGGTCCGGTGGTCCTCGTCCTGGCGCAGCAGGACCTCGTCGAAGAGGAGCCCGGCACCGCGCTGGTGGAGCCGGTGGCGTGCTCCCGGACGGGTCGAGGCGAGCGCCGCGACGTGGACGCCGCACCGTTTGGCCTCGGGCAGCAGGGCGTCGACGAGTGCCCGCGGGTCCAGCTGGGCGCAGGTGTCGAGGGAGTCGAGGACGAGCAGGACCCGGGGCCGCTCGGCCTCGCGCACGACCTGCGAGAGGTCGTCCACCGTCACGGAGTTGTTCGCCTGGAGGTGGAGGACCTGCCAGCCGTCGAGATGGGCGGCCCGCGCGACCTCGAAGCAGGTCCGGGTCTTTCCCGCGCCGGCCGGTCCGACCAGGAGGACGCCGCGCGGGTCCGGTGTCGAGAGACGGCGCAGCAGGTTCCGCGGCTGGGCCTCGTGGTGGGGGCCGGGGCTGACGAAGGAGAGGCGGTCGTCCACGAGGCGGGTCTCGCGTCCGTGCAGGCCGCGGACGACCTCGTCGTGGCTGTGGATCTCCCGCAGGCGTTGCGCGGGCTCCTCGCGGTCGGTCACCGCGACCGGGTCCGGGTCGACGTCGTGGGCGCGCAGGTAGCGGACGAAGCGGGGGTCCTCGGACAGCCCCTGGAAGCCGGTGGCCGTCAGGCTCGCGGTCCCCCCGCGGGTGTGGTGGCTGCTGCACACGCCCAGCAGTACGTCGTCGCGGGTGAACACGCCGGCGCCGGAGAAGCCCGTCCACGGTGATGCCGGGCCGGGCCGGTCGGTGGGCGCCGCCGGGGGCGTCGCGGGGGGCGGGGAGGTCAGTGACAGTTCCAGGTCGGCGCGGCCCAGGAAGGAGCCGAGCAGCACGTCGCCGTTGATCTGCCGGGTGGTCGGCCGCATCTCGTCGATGGCGAAGTCCGGGAAGCCGACCGCGGTGAACGCGATGCGGCCGAGCCGGGTGGGCGCGACGCCGAGCCGGATCGGCGGCAGGTCCCCGCGGTCCTCGGCCAGCACCAGCAGGGCCAGGTCGAGGGAGGGGTCCTGGTGGCCGACCACCAGGTCGACGGCGACGGGCTTGCCGCTCCCGCCGGCCGTTCCGGCCGCCGGGCGGACCTCGTAGGCGTAGCGGTCGGCGTCCTCGAAGGCGTGGCGCACGGAGAGTGCGAGACCGCTCGTGAGCAGGAAGCCCGAGGCATGGAACAGGGAGTGGCCGGTCGTCCGGTCCCGTCGGGCGACCATGACCACCCTGTCCAGCATGCCGTTCGGGCCGCGCCGCATGCCCTGTCCCCCACCCGCCGTTCGGACCGTTCCGCAAAGCCTCCCCGGTGGCGGCTACCGCCGTCCGCCGGGCCCCGCCCGGCGTCAGTCGGGCAGCAGGATCCCGGCCTCGGAGTTGGTCAGCACCGCACCGCCCTGCTCGGTCTCCGCCGTCAGCTCCAGCGACACCGTGTGCGTGGCGGTCCTGGCGCCGGCGGCCTTGGCCCCGCCGGAGACCACCCAGAACTTGACCCCGCCCTCGACCTCGGCCGAGGCGGTGACGGCGACCTCGACATCGAGCTTGACGGAGTTGACGCGCAGCCGCACCGGCGAGCCCTCGCCGTCGGCCATCGCGGTGGCGAGCTCCTGCCGAAGCGCCCGGATGGTGTCCGCGAGCCCGATCTCCATACCCGTCCCCCTTCGGCCCGCTCCCCGTACACCGGGTGCGGCCACGAGATGATCATCAGTGGGACATGGTAGGCCACCGGCACCCGCCCGGTCCGGGCGACCGGTGAACGGCCGCCGGGGCCGCCCGGCGGCGCGGCGCCGCGCCCTCGCGGCGGCCGTACCGTCGAGCGGCCCCGGTCCTCCCACCGGACCTTCCCGGCAGGTCAGTTGAGGAAGGACTCGGGCCCGAGGCGGCCCCAGGCGACGAAGGCGGCCAGCAGGATGTAGACCGCGTCCACCGCCACCAGCCGGTACTCCCGACGGCGCACCCGCACGGCCGCCGCACCGGCCATCAGCAGCACCAGTCCGACGGCCGCCAGCGGCACGAACACCGGCGCGATGCCGAGCACGGCGGGCAGGACCAGCCCGGCCGCCGCCAGCACCTCGACCGCGCCGATGGCCTTCACCCCTCCCTCGGTGAAGTCCTCCACCCAGCGGCCGGCGGCCCCGGTGGCGGCGATCCTCTCCTTCGGCGCGAGCATCTTGAACGCGCCGCCCACCAGGTAGACGGCGGCCAGCAGCCCGGCGACGATCCACAGCGCGACGTTCACGGCGTCCCCCTCTCCTCGTGCCCCGGGCCGGTCAGTGCTGGTACATGCCGACCTCGTAGCCGCCGCCGGGCTGGCGGAGCATCACATTGGCCCGGTTGAAGGCGTTGATGATCGCGATCACGCAGACCAGCGCGGCGAGCTGCTCCTCGTCGTAGTGCTTGGCGGCGTTCGCCCACACCTCGTCGCTCACCCCGCCCGCGGCGTCCGCGAGCCGGGTGCCCTCCTCGGCGAGTTCCAGCGCGGCGCGCTCGGCGTCGGTGAACACGGTGGCCTCCCGCCAGGCGGCGACCAGGTTGAGGCGCACCGGGTCCTCCCCGGCGTGCACGGCCTCCTTGAAGTGCATGTCGATGCAGGCGCCGCAGCCGTTGATCTGGCTGGCGCGCAGCCGCACCAGCTCCTGGACGGTGTACGGCAGGCTCGACTCGGCGACGGGCTTGTTGGCGGCGATCAGGTGCTTGAAGACCTTGCCCATGACGGGGCTGGCGAAGGGGTTCAGGCGGGGTTCCATGGTGTGCTCCTCGGTCGGTGGTCCCGTTGCTGCCCTTGAAGACAGGACAGCCCGCCGTTTTGTGACATCCCCGCGCCGCCCGCCCGCCGTGACCTGCGCCACACCACCCGCCCGCGGTCCGCGGCGGGCCTCGGGTAGCCTGCTGGCCACGATCGGGACAGGGGGCGTCCGGGGTGAGTTCGACGGATGTGGCGGGCGCGGCCGGGTACCGGCCGCTGCTGTTCTCCATCGCCTACGGGATGACGGGTTCGGTCGGCGACGCCGAGGACCTCGTCCAGGACACCTTCCTCGGCCTCGCCCGTGCCGACCGGGCCGGCACCGCGATCGCCGACCCGAAGGCGTACCTGACCACGACCGTCACCCGCCTGGGCATCAACCACCTGAGGTCCGCGCGGGTGCGGCGCGAGACCTATGTCGGCGAGTGGCTGCCCGAGCCGGTCGTGACCACCGCCGGGCACCCCGGCCCGGCCGAGCACGCCGAGCTGGCGGACACCCTGTCGATGGCGTTCCTGGTGCTGCTGGAGGCCCTCTCCCCCGTCGAGCGCGCGGTGTTCACGCTGCGCGAGGCGTTCGGGTACGGCTACCCGGAGGTGGCGGAGACGGTCGGCCGGAGCGAGGCGAACTGCCGGCAGATCCTCTCCCGCGCCCGCAAGCGCCTGGCCGCGGCCGAGGACGGCCCCGTCCTGCCGGCCCCGGCCCACCGCGCGCAGGGCGAGGAGCTGGCCCGCCGCTTCTTCGAGGCCGCCGAGGGCGGGGACCTGGACGCGCTGCTCGGCATGCTCGCCCCCGACGTGGTGGTCCGGGGCGACGGCGGCGGCAAGGCCCGCGCGCTGGCACGCTCGGTCACCGAGCCGCTCCGCGTCGCCCGGCTGCTCGTCGGCGGCCTGCGCCGCGTCCTGCTCCTGGGCGCGCGCCTCGTCCCGGCCCGGGTCAACGGCCGCCCGGGCGCGGTGGTGTACGACGCCGAGCAGCGCGTGGCCGGCGTCATCGTGCTGGACATCGACGCCGACGGCGCGGTGCGGGCCGTCCACTCCGTGTCCAACCCGGACAAGCTCGGCCACCTCGGGCCGGTCTCCGACCTCGGGCTGCGGCCGGCGCCGAAGCGGCCCTCCGACGAGGTCGCCCCGCCGGCACCGTGACCCCGGCGCGCGGGACATGCGGCGGCCCGGGCCCGAACGCCGGACCCGGGCCGTTCACCCCGAGGGTCAGGGGACGGTGCAGACGGCGGTCGCCAGGATCGACTCCGTCGCGGTACCGGTGTTGGTGCCGCGCACGACCCAGGAGCTGCCGCTCGGGTAGGAGTCGGTGAAGAAGATCCGGAAGGCGCTGGTCTGGCCGCCGCCACCGGTGGGCACCTGGCCGGACGGGCAGGTCACGGTGGCGAACCCGTTGCCGCCCGGGGCCACGTCGACGAAGTCGCCGAAGACCTGGTTGTGCGCGGACAGCAGCGCGGGGTCGGCGGCGGCCTCGTCGTGGGGCACCACGACGCCCGGCTTGCCGGCGGGCTTGCCGTCGGCGAAGGCGACGGCGGCACTCGCGGCCAGGACGCTGAAGGCGGTCAGGGCGGTCAGGACGAGGGGCTTCGTACGGGCCACGGCGGCCTCCTGGGGTGTGGGGTCGGGCTGTGTCGACGGCGGGCCGTTCCCCGCCTCGACCCCGATCCGTACCCGAACCACCCTGGTCCGCCGCCGGGGAAGGCATCCGCTACCCGGGCGGAGGAACCCCGCTGCCCGGCCGGGCTAACGGGGGCCGCACTCCCCGGTTCGGTCAACGACGGTCCAGCAGCGGAAACATGAGCAGCCGTCACCTCGGCCGGTTCCGCCAGTTCGATGCCTCGGCCCGCGTCATCGGCCGGCGCCACGCCCTGCGCATCGTCCGCACCCCGGGCCGCACCCCCACCACTGACGTCCGCGCCCACGTCCGCGCCCGGGTCCGGGCACCGGTCACGCCGGCGCCCCGGCGGCGGGGCGGCGGCGGGTGAACCAGCAGGCCAGCAGCAGGTTGGGCACCCAGCACAGCCAGGCGATGGCGGTGTAGGAGGTGCGGAAGTCCAGGTGCGCGGCCATGGCGACGGTCAGCATGAGCCGCAGGGTGACGGCGGCGAAGGTGAGCGCGAAGCTGCGGACCATCCAGCGGCGGTGGTCGACCACCCGCCCGTCGAGGATCGCCCGCAGCCCGGCGCCGCCGGTCACCAGCCAGGCGACGGCCAGGCAGGCGAAGCCGGTCCCGGAGACCGCGCCGCCGTACGCGACGGGCGCCATCAGCAGCGCGCCCGCCCCGCCGACCAGGCAGCCGATCAGGTAGGTGACGCCGATGCGGCGGTGCAGGCGCGGGCGGCGGTTCCGCAGGCGGCGGGAGAACTGCCACGGCCCCACCAGCAGAGCGGCGAGCGCGCCGAATATGTGGATGTAGAGCGGCACTTCGTGACTCAGGTAGGTGGCGCGCTGCTGCTCGATGAAGACCGCCGGATCGAAGCTGAGGTACTTGGCGGAGACGGCGACGATGAGGGTGGAGAGCACCGTCATGACGGCCCAGCCGGCCCGTGTGATGCGCATGCACCGAGTCTCGGGCCCGACGGCCGGGTCCGGCATCGGGGTTGTCCCCGAGAAAGCACCCTCAGAGAACCCTCATCTCCGGTGCCGGGATGGGGAGATGATCACCCCGGCCCGCCGCGGCTCGGCCCGGTCAGGCGGGCTGCCAGAGCTCGATCCGGTTGCCCTCGGGGTCGGTGACCCAGCCGAACCGGCCGACGCCCGCCATCTCCTGGGTCTCCTCGGCCACGTCCGCCCCCCGGGCACGCAGTTGGGCAAGCATCGCGCCCAGGTCGCGGACGCGGAAGTTGAGCATGGTCCGCTGGGTGCGGGAGCCGAAGTAGTCGGTCCCGGACTCGAAGGCCGCGAAGACCGTCGGCCCGGGCTCCTGGCGCCACAGGCCGTGTTCGTCGGCGTCCAGCCCCAGACAGTCGCGGTACCAGGCGCCCAGCGCCGCGGGGTCGGCGGCCCGCAGGAAGTACCCGCCGATGCCCACTACTCGTTCCATGCCGCCATCCTGCCACCACGGTGGTCGGCGGGCCCGGCACGACCCTCCCTCCTCGTCTTCGGGTGATCTTGGTCGGGTGTCGGCGCGGCGTCCGGACGGGCACGGCGCGCGGTCCGGTATGCATGTCCCGGGCCGGGGATCGTGGGCGGATCATGCTCCCGTCATCCCGCCAACTCCATGCCACCCGAGACGATTTGATCACTATGAAGCTGGTACGACGAATCGCCGCCACCGTCGCGGCGGACGCCTGTCGCCGCACCCCGAGGGACTGACGGAACCGGCCCAGGAGGGGGGGGGGGGGGGGGAGCAGAGGGAGGGGGGGGGGGAGGGAGTCGCCCGGTGGGGGGGGGA
>NZ_JBHVJT010000043.1:78553-80690 GCF_042798815.1 Kitasatospora sp. NPDC057738
TGAGTCACCGCCAACCCCGCCCCCTCCCGCAACGACACCACCGCCATAGCCTGGGGCGTGTCCGCGTGCCGTCACGCGGCGCGCTGGCCGAGCAGGAGGGCGGGCAGGGAGCGGCCGGCGAGGGCCTCGGCGGCGCGGGCGGCCTGGGAGGGGGCCATGAAGTCCGGGAGGCTGCGGGCGGGGACGAAGCGGGCGCCGAACAGGCCGCTCCTGCGCTGCGCGGGGACGGTGATGAGGGTGCCGTCGGGGACGGTACCGCCGTCGAACACCAGGGTGAGACGCTCCAAGTGGCGGTCGGCGGGGGTGAAGTCGACGGCGAGGACGTCGGTGAGGCGGACGATCAGACCGGTCTCGGCGTGCAGGTGGCGGGCGGCGGCCAGGTGCGGGGGCTCGTTGGGCTTGGCGGAGCCGCCCGGCAGGATCATGCCGTCCATGTAGTCCGGGTCGACCAGCAGGACGTCGCCGCGCTGGTTTCGGACGAGGACGAGGCAGCCGAGCCGGCAGACGGGGGGCTTGGCGAGCAGGCGGGGGTCTTGCATGGGGGGAGGTCGCTTTCTCGACGCGGTGGGGGACGTTCAGTCGTCGTGGGTGAGGCGTTCGTAGCGCAGCCCCTTGCGCAGCAGGTCGACCATGCGCAGGAGGTCGAGCGGGCGCGCGGTGAGGTGGAGGAGGTAGCTGCACGTCAGGCGGCCGTCCGCCCAGTCGACTTCGAGCGTGGGGAGCTCGACGCCGCCGAGGGCGAGGACGGTGGCGAGGTCGTCGAGGACGTCGGCGGCCTGCCGGCGCTGCTCGGCGGTCGCGCGGGAGAGGGTGGAGGACATCTCACTTCTCCCCGGGCCGCTTGTGGACCTCGAAGGCGCGCCAGGCACTGTACGCGTCCCCGAAGAAGGTGAAGGCGGCGAGTTCGCCGCTGGCGCCGCGGAGCCACTCCCCGGTGAGCTCGTTGCGGACCCGGTAGCGGTCGGAGGCGGTGTCCCAGCGGACGCCGTAGCCGTGGAGGCGAGGGAGTTGGTCGTGGTGCATGGGAGGGAACCCTCTGCGATCGGAGTTTCACGTTCTGTGCACATGGTGGCCTGACGTGACCTAGGATCGGAAGCGCCAAACAACTTGACTTCGAGGCCACGTTGAGTCGGAGCACCCATGGTGAACATCAAGGAAATCGACCCGTCGTCCAGCCCCTGGGCCCCCTTCGGCATCCAACTCCGCAACTCACGCAAGGCGAAGGGCCTCAAGCAGCACCAGCTCGCACGCAAATGCGGAGTCAGCGCGTCATACGTCTCGTTCGTTGAACTTGCGCACCGACCGCCGAGTGAAAAGTTTGCTACCAAGGCCGACGAAGTCCTGGAAACAGGCGGGACCTTGATGCTGATGTGGTGGCAGCACAAGCACACAGCGCTCGTGCCGGGCTTCCCGGAGTACGCCAACCACGAGAACGGCGCGGAGCAGATCCGGATGTTCGAGATCAACATCGTCCCGGGGCTCCTGCAGACCCGAAACTATGCCGCCGCGTTCGAAGCGGGGAAGGTCAGGCAAGGTACCGCCACCCCAGAGGAGGCCGAAGAACGAGTCGCGTTCCGGCTGACTCGGCAGCAGTGCCTGGATCGCACGCCAGCCCCTCTTCTCCACGCGGTGATGGACGAAAGTTGCCTCAGGCGTACAGTCGGGGGCCGCGGCGTCATGATTGAGCAGTTGCTCCATCTTGAACAGCTGGCCGAGCTGCCGAACATGGTTCTCCAGGTCGCACCTTTCACGCTCGGAGAGAATCAGCCGTTCCTCCGCATGGTTCATCTCCTTACCATGCCCGGACGCAAACTGCTCGGCTACAGCGAGAACGAGCAGCGCGGCTACCTCGATCGAGAGGTCGAGACCGTCGCATCCCTGGCCAAGAGCTACGATCGGCTTGCAGTCGAGGCCTTGAACCGGTCCGACTCGTTGGCCATGATTCGCTCGGCAAGGAGAGACCTTGAATGGATGTCGACCTGACTGACGCTTGCTGGCGGAAGAGCTCGCACAGCGGTGGCGGCGGCGCATGCATCGAGGTCGCCGACGGCTTCGCCGGCGTCATGCCCGTACGCGACTCCAAGGACCCCTCCGGCCCGGCCCTCCTCTTCCCCGCCCCCGCCTGGCAGGCCTTCGT